>JBBJMN010000056.1:0-13083 GCA_037720485.1 Candidatus Nitrosocosmicus sp. | reverse complement strand
ATTAAAAAGAGGCTGTACTCGAGCCTTAGGCCAGCGTGTCCTGGAGCTACTGCTAGATGTACAACTGACGCACCAAAAGCCAAAAACAAAACAGAATATTTTACAAAATCGTTATTTGAAAGTGGGTCAAACGCCTTGTTATTTCTTCTGCTCCAAAATATCCAAATCAAAGCAGCACCCAAAACAGAAACAGCAAGAAAAATTGAAATATAAATAACCATAACAAAAATTGTGCCAAAGTTCTGTGTTATCGATACGTTAAACACACCCCTTTCACAGTTACAATTAGAATTATCACCTAAAATCGATCTTGCAGGAGGCACGGTGTTAATTATCTGGCTTGAGTCAACACCACTATTCAACACACTGAGCACAATATGGTAACTGCCAGCCTTTGGAAACACAAAGGGAACGCCAAAGTCACCAATGTCAAGATGGGACCAAGGAAAAACAGAGACCCTTTCGCCATGGAGTGAGTAGATTTCAACCATAGCGACAATGTTTTGCACATCACGTCCAGCATTGTCCTGAACGCTGAACATAACCTTGGATAACTCATTTGGTTTTGTGTATGTGGGTTCCAGTTGTTGGTTAACATAATATTTGTCGCTGATGCCAAATCCTCCGCCATTATAGTGAGACAGATGATCAAAATGACCCTGCGCATATTGAATAGGAGAGTGGAATACCAAAAGAGAACAGAAAAAGAGAAAAAACAGGATTAGAGAAGTAACATAAACCGATTTATTGCTTTCTTTGAGTATTGTTTTTGAAATGTTAAAAAAATCAAATACGGGGAAATTCATAATCACCATAACTAAATAACACACTCATCAATTATTACTTGTTTTGTTTGGAGAGTATTCCACGGAAGGTTTTTTCTCATTGAAGTCAGAATCAGGAGCAGATGATATGGATGTAGATGCAGAGGATGATTTTAGCCTTAAGTTGGTATAGTATGTGTTCATAATGACAAAGATAAGGCTACTGTATAACACCAACCCCAATCCCAAATGCGCAGTCACTAAAACGGCATGTAATCTCTCAGTAATCACAGTAGCGCCCAATGCTATTTGACCAAAGACAACAATAGTAGCAAATATCGAGAAAACCTTGGTAGGTTTTATAGAGTTTTTGCTTCTAAGCACAAAAACCATTGTCATTAAAACCAAAAGCCCTGTAGAGGCAGCAAGGGTTCTGTGGGCATATTCAATTAGGAATTCAGCCGATGGAGCCAATCCTTTTGGGCAAAGTGGCCAGTCAGGGCATGACAAGCCAACACCACTGGCACTAACATAGCCACCCATAAACATCAAGCCAAACAATACACATAGTGTAACAATAGAGAACAAAAGAACAAACTTATCGTATTTCATTCTTATCGTAATTCATTCCTAACATAAGTTAAGCATAATTTATTTTTATCTAAAAACAGAGTAAAGAAAAAAGGTTTGGGTCAACGAGTCACGCCGTAACGGTGAGTGTTCCTTTCATGAACGGATGGACTGTACAATGGAAAGGATACTCACCGGCCTCTATAGTGGACGTGTCTATTGTCCCAGATGCCCCAGCCATTATGAGACTTGTGTCAAATGCCTGACCGGCATCCTCCGGACCATTGCCACTGGTTGCGGTGTGTGGCGCATTGTCATTGTTTACAACCGTAACTGTTTCACCCTTCTTAACCGACAGCTCTGTTGGGGTATAGGGCGGGTTTCCTGGGGTCGCGGCACCTGCAGGTACAGTTATTGTCGGTCCAGTTGCCGTCGTAGCAGGAGCAGCAGAGATACCTGCTCCTCCAGTAGTCTCTTCTACTGGAGGAGCAGGGGGCGGAGAGGATACAGGTGGTGGATAGCTTGCCGTAAAGTCCCAATAGGTAATTGTAAAATAGCCCAAGATAGTCATAGGGACTAAAATAAGAGCTAATCCCTTCAGGAATCGTCTGGGCGATGTTCTAATGATGTGGTCCTCATCGTGTGTTGTCATAATAATACTCTACACCCCTTTCTTATCTCTAATGATGTGGGTCTCGTCGTGCGTAGTCATAATAATACTCCACTCCCTTTCCTAGTTCAAATGGATCCCTTGTATCCGCAATCTTACCAAACATTGCTGATTTTACCAAGTTATATACAAACAGCACATAGGACGCCCCAACCATAAAGGCACCAACTGACGCTATTTGGTTCATCAACACCAATTCATCTATTGGCAAATAATCAATAACTCGTCTTGGCATGCCATAGAGACCCAGTATGTGCTGGGTAATGAATACCATTATTACCCCAATAAATGCAATGACGAAATGAATCTTTGCCTGTTTTTGGTTATACATCCTTCCAGTTATCAACGGAAACAGATAGTAGATGAATCCCGTAAACGTCATTGAAATGGTTCCCATCAGCAGCAGGTGGAAGTGGCCCACAACCCAATAACTATCATGGGTTAAAAAGTCCAGTGGAAGTGCAGTGTTGACAACACCTCCTGCTCCCGATGCGTAAAACAGCATTATGGCGGCAGACCCAAACAGCATTGGCGCAGCAAATTTGATTCTGCCTCCCCACATTGTCGCCAAAAAGTTAAACACGTGCATAGCCGATGATGGAACTGCTGCCAATGTTGCAACCATGAACACAGTCTTTTCGGTAAAACTCATACCCGTGGCGAACATGTGATGGGCCCAGGATCCAAATCCTATAACCGCTATCAGCACCAGTGCTATCACACCCGAGTAATAGCTAAATATAGGCTTCCTTGAGAATGTTGGAATCAATTCATACAGCATCCCTATGGCAGGCAGAATGAATATGTAAACCTCTGGATGGAATGTAAACCAAAACAGGTGCTGATAGGCTATAGGATCACCCCCCATCTCAGCGTTGAAGAATCCAGTCACACCCAACCTATCGGTTGTTAGCATGACCAGAGCAGCAGCAAAAGTCGGTATAGCCACGATGATCATAAGCGAAGTACTCAATGTTGCCCATGAGAATAGAGACATCTTCATTAAGGGCAAATCAGGATGTTTCATCTTCAATATAGTCACCACAAAGTTTACTGCACCCAGTAAAGAAGATAATCCAAGAAACGTAAGTGCAAATATCCACATATCGGCAGCTGGGGCAGGTGCCTTTAATATGGAATATGGAGGATAGGCCGTCCAACCGGTATCTGAAAAGCCCCCCCAAAGCAGAAAAATGCTTGGAGGTATCATCCAAAATGCAACAGCATTTAGCTTTGGCCACGCCATATCTTTGTACCTGACCATGATTGGAATTAAATAATTACCAACCCCTGCCGCAAATGGTATTGCCCACAAAAACAACATTGTGGTACCATGCATAGTAAAGAATCTTGCGAAATCCTCCTGCCCGGTAAATATCTGAATACCCGGCAAAAACAATTCTGCTCTTATTGCCATTGCCAATCCACCACCCGCAAATAAAGCTACAATTGATGTAATAATGTACAGTAACCCTATGTCAGTATGGTGAGTAGAAAATATTATTTCCCAAATCGGCCTGGGCTTTTTTAATTCTAGTACCAATTTTTTAGTATAACACCCTTATATTCCATATTTTCAATAAAGTCTATAAAAGCATTTGGATTAAGCAAAATAATCCCAATTCATCACTTGATAAATTGTTAAAGAGATATTTTCTTTTCCATAATGCAATAAGCACATCTGTAAAAGTAATAAAACATGTTTTAATATAACAATAATACAGGTTATAAATTATAAAAAAAATATAAAAATATACTACATCAATAAAAAATTAGAAGTTGTGGACAAACGATTATGCAGTAACAGTGAGTGTTCCTTTCATGAATGGATGGACTGTACAATGGTAAGGATACTCACCTGCCTCCATAGTTGATGTGTCTATTGTTGCAGACGCTCCTGGCATTATTAGACTTGTGTCAAATGCCTTACCGGCATCTTCAGGTCCATTGCCGCTAGTCGCAGTATGTGGGGCATTGTCATCATTTACCACATTTACTACATCCCCCTTCTTAACCGACAACTCTGTTGGAGTATATGGCGGGTTTCCGGGCGTTGCGGCGCCTGCAGGAATGGATAATGTTGCACCGGGTGCAGCAGCAGAACTAGTTGCATTGGTAGTGCCGGTTGCATTGGTTGCGTTGGCAGCTGGTGCAGGGGTGGTAGTAGTATTTTGTGTTAGTGGACCCGGTTCAACTAACCTAGCTGTTCCGGTTCCTTGAGTAACTTCACCTGTTCCACCGGGTGCTATAACCCCAGCAGTTCCTGTGCCACTGGATACAGTTGGTGCTTCACTTTGTTGCTGCACCGTACCATTCATTGGTACTGGGCCTGAACCCTCGTTTGGCTCAACAAACAGTCTTGCCCTCATATCCTGATGCAATTGGCCGCAATATTCCCTGCATTCCACAAGATATTCCCCAGGCACATCAAATACGTTCCATACCGTGTTTACCCTTCCCGGAACTGCATCCATAAGAATTGCGAAATCGGGAACTGCAAAATCATGAACAACATCATTAGAAACTATTTCAAACCTATAGGGTATGTCGGTTTTTAGGTGAAGCTCATTTACCTCTTTTGTTCCATCAGCATGCTCAAAGGACCAAAACCATTGCTGGCCTATGACTCTAACCGTTTCGGAGTTGGGGGGTGCAAACTCTAGTGTGTGCTCTACCCTCCATGATTCCGCACCCACATAAATCAGCAAAGCAATTACAACAACAATAAATGCCCATTCAGGGGTACTGTGACCCATTACTTGGTGCCTCCTAAATTGCCAGAAGCCTTAAATCGGGGATGAGATTCCCTGAATCTCCACGTTGCATATATCTGTACACCCTGAACCACAGCTCCTACACCAAAGGCAACAACCATCAATCTATAAAATAAATCCCAAATTGCTACTCGCCTTATGACAATCTCGCCACCCTCCTCTTGAGCTTGCACTATTTGAATGACACTTTGCAGACCAAGGACTGTTACAGAAGCCAAAATAAAAAAAATCAGGATTTTATTATAGGAATAAGCCAATCTCCCTTATTTCACTCTCTGCGGTTTGGTTAACTTTATACTAATTTAAGGTTTTTGCTATTAAGAAGTAAAATCATTGCTTTTTGATGGCAAAATTGCGCGCAACCAAAAAAAAAAATTCAATATTCCAGCAGGAATCTGCGTATATCCATTATGTTTATTCCGCATAGCGAAACAATGTTATTGACATTCTTAAATATATTCAGCGAGGCGTTTGGCACCTGAATGCTATACACTGAAGAGGGTTTTAGATTCATTACAAGTGAAATGGCAGCCTTGATTGGGTCCAAATGGGATACAAGAAGAACATTTTCGTTTTTGTGTTTTGCTGTTATTTCCCTTAATAACTCGGATACCCTTTTTTTCACTGCGCCAAACGACTCAACTTCAAATTCCAAAAGGGAATTGTCGTCATCATTGTCACTGTAAAACTTCACAAAAAGATCGCCATGGGTATTTATCAAATCATCATAATACATGCCCACAAGTTTGCCTAACTCTATCTCAAACAGTCGCTCATCCGTATCAAAAGGCACATTAACAATATTGGAAACAATTTCGGCAGTCTCTACCGTTCTTATGACGGGACTTGAATAAATCTTTTGGATATCAATGGTCGACAGAATTCCAGCCGTGTGCTTAACCTGTTCTCGCCCCAAATCAGTCAAATGGGACTCGAGATTTCTGCCAACTAAAAGTTTTTTTACGTTGTTATTAGCTTGACCATGCCTCATAAATATGATAAGTGACATAACTTAACAAGAATAAATCAAAATTATATTAATATTAAACGATTGGATTGACCTCAAAACACCCTCTGTTTGGATCATAAATGTATTTAAAACCTAACAAGTTAATTGACACAATCAGTATGAAAATCGGAATTATTGGCGGAACTGGCGGTATGGGGGAAGGTTTTGTCCAAAGGTGGTGCCTCAACCACAATGTTTTGATAGGATCTAGGGACAAACAAAAGGCAGAAAAAGCTGCTGAAGACAACCTAAACTACATTAAGGGCGCGTGTGCAGACAAACTAAATGGCACTATATCGGGTAATGATAACATATCCGTATCGAAAGAAAGTGACGTTTTAATTCTTTCCATTCCTTACGACAACATAATTGGAACGTGCAAAGACATCTCAAACACCATTAATGACAATTGCGTAATAATCTCGCCCATAGTTCCCATGGGAAGAAATGAGAGCGGTTTTTATTACATACCTATTGAAGAAGGAAAAAAATCTGCCGCGGTGTTGGTTGCGGAAAACCTCCCAAACCGTAACAAAATTGTATCTGCCTTTCACACAATTTCAGAAATAAAGCTAAAGAACCCAAATATGCCCTTAAATGCAGACACCTTTGTGTGTACCGACAATAAAGAAAACCTTTCTGTCGTTAACAGCCTAATAAAAGAAATTGAGGGGCTCAGGTCAATTTTTCTTGGCCCCCTATCCCTGTCATATCAGGCAGAAGTGATGACTCCAATGATACTTAACGCGTCAAAACAAAACAAGATCAAGCACCCGGGCATAAAACTGGTATAAGACAACCCTTTAATACAAAAAAACGACAACTGGTTTTGAAATGGATTTTGACAGAATAGACAAAAAAATAAGGAATAGCCGAAAGGAGTGGATGTTCCCGTTAGGGGTTCTGTTCATTGTGATGGCATCCATTATTTTTTTGAGAAACCTTATTCTAATAACCACAGAGTTGGGAATAGAGTTTTTTATTGACAACTTTACTAATTCGGAGATCACAAATGAGAAATTCGTGATTGTAATGGTAATTATGGGCATTGTCCTCATCTATTTTGGAAAAATCAAAAGAAAAAACTATCAAAACGGGATACAATAAAACCAGTCTACAGAGCCCGCTTTAGGAAAAGATCGATTTTATCCATAGCCTCTTCCAACATGTTTTCCTCAGGAAGGTACACAATCCTGAAATGCTTTGATCCATCATTTCCAAACCCGGACCCATGGACAGTCAAAACACCGGTAGAATTCAGCATGTCAATCACAAACTCCAAATCGGTTTTCCATTTATTTGAAAGATTGATTTCAGGAAACAAGTAAAAGGCCCCTTTAGGTTTCTTGCAATGCACACCATTGAACTCGTTGAGTCTTTTGAACACCAAATCCCGTCTTTTACGCAGCTTTTGCACCATTTCATCAATATGATCTTGAGGGCCTTTTAACGCTGCATTTGCGGCTATCTGGACTGGAAAGTTTGAGGCAATTCTGACTCTTGCTAGTTTAAAGATATTGCGCCTCAAGGAGTCAAGTTGACGGGAATTGTTATTTATGCAAATATAGCCACACCGCAAACCGGTCATCGAATAAGTTTTAGAAAAACCGTTAAGGAGAATCACAGGAGAATCCTTAGCAACTTTTCCGATTCCAGAAAACCCACCATCAAAAACTATTCCATCGTATATCTCATCACAAATAATGTAAAGATTATTCTCAGAAGCAATGTCAATCACAGATTTCAAGCTTTTTAGATCAAAAACCTCTCCAGTTGGATTGTTGGGATTTATCAAGCAAATTGCTTTTGATTTGCCATTTATTTTGCTCCTCAAGTCATCCAAGTCAGGTGTGCCATCATCTAGGATCTTAAACTCATTTATGTTACCCCCATAAAACTTGGCATAAGACGCATAGGGAGGGTAATAAGGCCCAGGAAGCAGTATTTCATCATTATCTTCAACTATAGAACCCATTACCATATCCAATCCTTCGGAAACACCATTTGTAACCAAAACATCTTCAGGGGTAAGGGCCAGTCCCTTTTTTTTGCTTTCCTTTTCAACTATAGACTGCCGCAATTCAGGCCATCCCTCAGAATCTGTATAATAATCATTATCATGAGTCAATGCATCGATTAAAGCGTTTTTGATATGCGTTGGGGTCTTGAAATCAAAAGCTACGGGATCGCCGATGTTTAGATATATAATTTTTTTACCGGTTTTCTGATACTCTCTAGCATGCAATATTATATCACGTATCGCATATTCAACTCTGCCAAGCCGCTCAGATATTTTCATCAGTATTTAGTTCCTATCACACATATAGCAGACAGTCAATATTTGTATTTTATCAAATAACTTAAAACCAAACTGGGCTATATGGGTTACAAAACCAGACCGGCCTGCAGCAAATCACACGCATATAGCAACAACAAGATAAAGTAAAAAATTGGCATACCTGTCAAAAAAAGGCATGCGTTAGGTTTGCGTCATGTAAAATCCATGAGGTCAAACCCAAAAAACTGGAAAATTAAAAACGAGAAACAAATAATTTTATTTGTACTTTTAAAAGCTATCCACATCTTTAGACTATTTATTTGAATTGGACCTTAAATCAGAGTAGGTTTTCATCTCTAATTGTATAAACTGCTCAATCATATTGCGGTATATGTTTTCTATGGTAAACGAATCAAAATTCATCTCTTTGGCATACGAGGTCACTTTTTCAATAATTTGCTCCAACCTTTTTAAATCTTTGACATTTGCAGGATTAGGCTTAAACCTTGCAGCTTGCTTGACAAGCTCTCCGCGTCGGCACAACAATACAACAATTTCTTTATCTATTTTATCAATATTCGAACGAATTTCACCCAATGAGGAAAGACCAGGTTCACACCATTCCAAGTTATTATTCATTATTGATACATATTTTAAAAATGTATATGCGTTACTTCAGAGTTTAATGCATAATAATCCTAACTTAATGAGAGGGACACACACATATTAGCGCATTTACGTAACACGAAACCCAGACAAACACACTCGTGTCCAAAAATCACATGCATGGGCAGCAAAAAACGATAAATCACTCCACATTGTTTTCAATTAGCGTTTTGTTTGAAATACACATATACCTCAAATACTAACAAAAAAATTTTATCTTTTGTATCAAATAATGAAACAATTGAAAGGAATCATCCACAAAATATCCCAAATTACAACTTTAAAGCAACAAAATCAACAAATCGGCAATCAGTGGCTAATCATAAAAGATATCGTTTACCCGTTTGATCCACGCAGTTATATCTCCAAAAGAATAACAATAATAGCTGCGGCTACAAAGAGATCCCCCACCTTGATAAAAAAACAAAGCAAACCAGTTAAAGACTGTTCTCGAAATACCAATCAAAAATAAATGCCCAACAATATGGTTTTATTCATCAAACAGTAATTTGAATGGGAAAACTTTTATACATATAAATACTTTGTTATATAATATACAACATGAGATATAATACTGAGGGTTTAAAGCAAATGATAAGAAAATGCATCTACGAAGACAATACAAACAACAAAATAAAATTATTTGTTAAAATAAATTCAATGCTTCCAAAAGAACTGAGAATACATATGCCTTTATTCATAACAAACGATTATATCAACAAAGTGTTATACAAACTAGAAGATACTCAGCCAAAACAGAAAATATCAGAAAACATTCTTAAGAAATAATACAGCACACAATCCCCATAAACAAAAAAAAAATAGCTGCAGGAACAGAGCAGGTGTTTATAATTTTAACACCTCACCTCAATACAATATATCGAAAATCATCATTTATCCTAAAGTCACAGCCACGAACATTACTTTATCTGCATATCAATTCAGTTTTGTTTTAGTTGTTTTAAAGTTTCGTTTTGCGGTACTAAAGCATCTTTACAAATACAAACCAAATGGATTTTAAAGTAAATCAAAAAAGGCAAAAACTTTGACTAGCCAAAAAATTTATCCCCTATTGCAAATTTAATCATCATTTTAATTCATTATTGAGGGGTTTGTGTGTTAGTGTGCAGCAGTATCAACAGCAGCATCACAATCATCATCATCATCAACAATAAGTGTTTACTTTAATGTTGTTTTTGTCGCATTATAGGGAACCATATTCATGTATTCAAAGATAGTAAAAACAAATTCAAACAATAAAAAATTACACCTAAAAACACATCAAATTTCAATTGGTGAAAAATATAATAATGATCAATTGTTAATATCACCCAAACATTGGCCACAGGCAAAGAAGATAACGACGTTAATTTAGAATATGTTCTTTTAAGCGGTATTGATGGAGAGCTATTGGAAATAGACTATGAAAATAGCATTGCATTGAACGTAAGCGGTGTTATAAGACAAGACACGATCAATAGACTAAACACATATTCAGATAAAATAGAGGATTTCCTGTCAAAGGAGAGGGGTTGTGACAACATTCATTTCCACAATTCTTTCAGCATTCCAACGAGAATTCACATGAACAACAAGAAATCACATGAACAACAAGAAATCAAGATTAAGAGGCTGTGAATTTAAATAGATTTATTTTGCATTCGCATACCAATAGAGTTATTGACCAAACAAAATAAAAGCCAAGAGGCAATACTTTATAGGTTATTTGCAAAAACACATGATATGCGATTTCCTATAGGTTTGGCAACATAATCAACATTAGGCTTTTTCGACAGGCCAGATAATTAATTTCATATACATGGCTTGCCAATTTAGCATGAGTGCAAAATCACAGTCATAAAAAAATGGGTTCAGCGTATCCCATTAGGTATCCCAAAGCGTTAAAGGACATGCCAACCAAATAATTATATCCTTTGTTCCCTTTTATGAATGGCATTTGGATAAGCCAAATTCAACAACACCTTCAGCTTTTGATCCAGTCCAGTATAAAATCAATACCAAAACAAACTGGAATGCCGTAGCTTCTACATATCACAAAAATTGGGCAAGCACAGATACAGGACCTTTCAAATCAACAAAAAAACTAGTGGAATCAGCCCAAATAAATCCAAATGACATTGTACTCGATCTCGCATGTGGGACAGGCGCAGTTTCAAAAGAGATAGTCAAGGCAATGGGTAAAACCATGGGAGTCAACAAGGGTGTTGGGGATGTTGGGGTCAAAGGTCTTTTAATCGGAGTGGACATTTCAAGAACTGCACTATCGATAGCCAAATTACCAACACCGCCTAATTTTGCAAGACTCATGCTAATTGAAATGGATGCCGAAAACTTGGGGTTTCGCAAGTCCTTTTTTAGCAAAATCTTGTGCCAATTTGGCTTGATGTTCTTTCCAAACCCGCTATCGGTTCTTAAAGAACTGAAAGAGATTTTAAAGAAGGGCGGGAAACTATCCATAGCAGTTCACGGCTCTCCAAAAGGTGTTCCCTATTTTAGCTGTATAATGGACTGCATATTAAGGTATATCCCAAACATAAGACCTAACAATTCCCCATCAGTTCACGCATTTGGTAATCCCGGCGATCTATCCAACATATTAAAGAGCGCTGGCCTTTCTGAAATATCAATAAAAAAACACACTTTTTGTTATCAGGCAGGAGCATTTGAGGATTATTGGTCTGACTACATGTCTTCAACTGCAAACTCAATCCGCCATATGATTGAGTCAAAAGGAGATAGCACAATATCATCCATAAAAAAAGAATCAAAAGAAACCGCCGATAGGTATGCAGATCACAGAGGCATAATCACCTTTCCATGGGATGTATTTGTTGCAACAGCCTATAATAACTGATTGCCAACTGAAAATTCATTTGCCCGATGTAATGCCCCATCACACCAAAGAAACGGCAATTCTTGTGTGATGCATCCCTAAGATATTGACATAAGATATTCAGCCAAACTTAACAAAACGAATTTGCCATGTCTTCCACATGGGATGTTACCATACGTAAAGCAGGTTGTTACATACTGTAGGTGACAAATTATGAATGCAGGGCCCATAGATAACAATAATGACTATAATGAATGGTTTCACAGGTTTTTTGATTTTGGCGAAATGAGAAGCAGGATATGCAGAAAAGGCGGAGGCAAAAAACGAAATCACAAAGTCAACACACCATAACGGAATACCCGATATAGAATTCAGCAAAATGGAAATATGCGATCCCAAATGGAAAGGGTATAAAGGTGGAGTTACAGCAGGGTCAAACAACAACAATAACCCCTCATTTTTTTGCCTGAAAGAGCCAGTTTCCCGTATGACCATAGATTCAAAAAACTTTCTGTTTATAAATAAAGGGAGAGGCATATATGCACTATTGTCCCGACCCTACCTTGATAAATAAAATAAAACGAACCTGTGTACATTTGTATATCAATGGCTGAGGAATTTTCCTTAAGTATATCTACTGGCGATTCGAATATATAAATAAAGCATTTGATTCAACGTATAATCCAACTCGATGCAGCATAGAATCCAACGATGATCATAATATTCTACAGTGAAGCGGCAACTAAATCACCCTCCAATAATAACAATCCACATCATATCTGCCCAATATACATTGCATATGAAGGCTATTTTGTTATGGCAGGCTAGCAACTGCTGCTGCATTCACATATTTTAGTAAAACTTGCTTATCACCCCCCCCCTATTGATTTGTTTCGTTGTTGCCGCACCATACCAGATACCCAAGCAGACTCAAAGCAATATCATGTATATCTCATGCTATTGCCTGCAACAAAATGTCTTTGCGAATAAGCATTTCGGGCGGATTTGTGCTCTTGGACAGCACATAGCATTCTGGGCTAAAGTAATATGGGCATTTTCAATAGCGATTGAGGTTCGATATTTGCATATACCTAACATCACACTCAAGTGTATGGTTTAACATTGTTATCGCCACCTTGAAGTTTTTTTTTTTCAAAAAGGAATTTGCATCGGATTGGCCATAATTGCCGAATGTTTTTGGTAAAAAACCCCATCAAATTACTTTGTTGTCGCCTTAATCATCTTTCCATTAACAAGTTCATGTGGGGACATTCACCACAGTCCTGATAAAAACAATATTTACATTAAAGGAGAAAATGTATACGGTATTAGCCATCATTTCATTTCCAGGAACCTTTAAATTTAATAAAAAAACACCATTTATTTTGAAATTTACATATTACAATTTAATCCATAAATATTATAAAAATGATAATGACAAGTTTTGACTATTTCATCATTTACAAATCTAATTTGTAAACGTGGTAATGTGTGCTGA
>JBBJMN010000168.1:0-3145 GCA_037720485.1 Candidatus Nitrosocosmicus sp. | reverse complement strand
GGTGATTGAGAGGATGATGGTGATTGAGAGGATGATGGTGATTGAGAGGATGATGGTGATTGAGAGGATGATGGTGATTGAGAGGATGATGGTGATTGAGAGGATGATGGTGATTGAGAGGATGATGCATCAGAAGCAACAGCAGCAATTGGTGACTTTGATTGGCAAGCCAAACCATGTGATGGAAATTCCTCAAGGGATAAAGAATCCACAAATGACAGAAAAGGATATAGCCTGTAAAACAATAAATAAAGATAAGACTAATGTTTATAAATATTTTTAATTTAGTGTGATGTTTTTTTTTTGGATTCTTTATCCCAAGCTCTTTATTATTTCATCCATTTTCTTCGAAACACATGGTATCATTGGCAAGTCTTTTAGGATATATCGACTAACCTGTGTTTCTCGTAATTCCATTATTAGATCCTGGAAACTTGAAAGATCGTCAGTTTCAAAAGCTAACATAAAATCCTGATCTCCAATTCCAAAGGAATAGGTGGTATTTAGCCTTATATCAGGATACTTTCTTCCAACTTTTATGTGCTCATCCATCATTTGTTTTCTTGTTTCTAATGGCAAAAGATACCACTCTCGTGATTTGATAAATGGATAAACCACCAAATATTTTAATGGAGCATCACCATCATCATCACGCTCAAAGCCAAGCTTAACTTGATTAGAATAAGTTGATTTTCTTGTCAATGAAAGAAAGGTATTGACTGGTTCGACATATTTTCCTAAAATGGTTGAATATACTTTTGAAGCAAAAACTTGGATATTTTCTAAGGATGGTGAAATTGTCAATATCAAAAATTCACAATCATGTCTCAATCCAATTGTAGAATAAGTTCTGACTTTCATTTTTGTATTAGCAGTCCGCAATAATTCAAGGAACTCTATGGATGATTCGTCTTTGCCTATTTCATTTAACCATCGCCATTTAGGATCGACTTTAAAAAAAGTAAAACTGAAAAATTTTTTTTCCATTGTTTGATTGTTTGTAGAATCATCATTCATGGGATAGGTGGGATTAATGGTTACTCCGCCCCCTTGTGACTCCGACTCTTTTTGATCATTTGTATTTATGGTGTCAGAGGGTTTTGCATTTACGATATTATCAAGACTATTATTACCATTGTTGTCTTTTTTTGAATTGCTTATTCTATCACCCACATCAACACTAACATTGTCTGTATTCACCATACTTTATTGAGAAATTAGAATTAATAAATAGTTTTAAGTGGATGAATTTATTTTGAATCCTCAGCCAACCCTAACCATGAATAACCTTTTACCTCTAGTTCTTCAGATAGTTCCCTTCCAGCAGTTTTGATGATTTTTCCTTTTGACATTACATGAATTTTGTCCAATTTGGTAAGAAATCTCAATATTCTTGCATAATGGGTAATAACAATTACACCAGATCCTGTTTCAATCAATTTATTAATAGCTTCTGCAACTGCTTTTACAGCATCAATATCCAATCCAGAATCAGGTTCATCAAGAATTGCAAGGTTGGGCCTCAACACAAGCATTTGCATAACCTCAGATCTCTTTTTCTCTCCACCTGAAAAACCCTCATTAAGATACCTACTCAAAAAGCTTGGATCAAGTCCGACGTTATCAAGGTTTTTTTTCAAATACTCGTGAAACTCCCTTACTGTCAAAAAAACTTCCCGGTTTTTTTGCTCATCGGCTAGGCTTTTAGTCAACAAATTATACGCATTACGTAAAAAATGACTATAACCTACACCAGATACCTCAGTCGGATACTGAAATCCCAAAAACAAGCCCTTTTTTGCCCTCGCGTCAGTACTTAACTTGAGAATACTTTCATCATTTACCAAAACATCACCTGATATTACCGAATATCGAGGATGACCTAACAAAACATTAGCTAATGTACTTTTGCCTGAGCCATTCAGGCCCATTATTGCATGAACTTCACCTTTATTAACATCTAAATTAACACCGTTAAGGATTTGTTTGTCTTCTATATTTACATGAAGATCCTTTATACTTAGAAATGACATAAATTTTTATATAATAGAACATATATAAATATTCGTCAAAATAACGCTGTTATAATTATAAAATTTATAAAATATTAACATTAAAATTATAATAACTCAATTAATTATATGCATTCTGCTAAGAATTATATAAAATTCTTACAATAAATAAAATTTTATGTGGGTTATGAAACAGTTATTTTTCCAACCATATACGGGTGAACTGTACAATAGTAAGAATGTTCGCCTTTGCCCAATTTTTCAGCTGGTATGCTAAATTTATTATTTGGAGTCAGGAGACCCGAGTCAAAAAGTTTCCCGCTTTCCGGGTCTGCCGGCCCTGTCCCACTAGTAGCAGAGTGGGAGCGGCATCTTCATTTACCCAGGTAACTAACGCATCGCTAGTGGCAGTTGCAGGATCGGGCCCATAATCAGGATTTCCCTGAGTGGATGCGCCCACCTCTATATTTATTGGAACCTTATTTGTGAACTGGGATTCATCTACAACTTCAGTATCAGCTGGTGTTTCTGTTGCTGCGCCTGCTTCGCTTTCAGGTGGGAGCTCTAGTCTATATATGGAGTTTTGGACTCCTACATGTGGGCTTGCTGCTGAGAAAAGAAAATATGTAACCACACCTGTAAGTGCTGCTAATCCCATAATTGATAAAAAAAATCTTTTATCGGTTTTATCATATTCCATAGTGATATCCATTCTATAAAAAAACCCCTATTAATTTCTTTTATGAATATAAAAAAGATCATAATAAAAGCAAGTTTGTTTATTTTGGGTAATTAAAAGCAAACCAAATGAAAAAAATTATGATATTGGCAATTGAGTGATAATGCCATAATTTTTATTTAAGATAATTTTTATTGCTACGAGAGAATGGGAATAGGCAGAAGCGCCCAAATTAAATGCGGAATATGCAATAAAGAAATCAAAGATTTTAAATATGTTGCCATGTCACAATGGAATATTTCAGAATACCTGTGTGGTGTTTGTTATTCACAAAAGTTAACAGAGCACTACATAAAGCGTGAAGTAAAAGACAAATAAGGAAAGTTCATTTTATCTCAAACCAAAATAAGACAAAAACAAGAGTTAAATATATTGGGTATAACCATTGGTGATT
>JBBJMN010000055.1:0-13254 GCA_037720485.1 Candidatus Nitrosocosmicus sp. | reverse complement strand
TATTTACTAGACAATTTTGATGTCAAAGTAATATTTCAAATAACCGATGATGATAAATTTCTCTTTAACGAAATAAGAGTTTTGCAAGCAATAAATAAATTCACCTTTGAAAATATTTTGGACATTATCGCAATAGGATTCGATCCCAATAGAACAAAAATAATAATAAACACAAAACACATCAATTACCTATACCCTTTATCTATCGAGATTGCAAAAAAAATCACCTTTTCAACAGCAAAAGCAGTGTTTGGTTTTTCTAACTCCACCAATATAGGTATGATAGGGTTCCCGCCTCTCCAAAGTGCACCATGTTTTCTACCCTCATTGATAGAAAAAAAACTAACGCCGGTGCTAATTCCAGCGGCAATTGATCAAGATCCCTATTGGAGAATAACAAGGGATATTGCTGAAAAGATGGGTTATTATAAACCGGCTCAAATCCACAGCAAATTCATTCCAGGTTTGACAAGTAATGGCAAAATGTCATCATCTAAGCCAGATACCGCCCTGTTTACTATAGACGAGCCCGAAGAAATTGAAAAAAAAGTAAAAAACACCTTTACCGGAGGTCAACCTACAGTTGCACTACAAAGAAAATTAGGAGGAAACGCGGATAGGTGTCCTGTCTATTGGTATTTAAAATACCTTTTTGATTCGGAAGAGAAATCTAGTGAGAGATATAGCAATTGTATTGGAGGAAACCTGTTGTGCGGTGAATGTAAAGGGGATTTGATTAAGGATGTCAAACCGTTCATAGTCAATATCCAATCAAAAAGAGAAAAGGCAAAAAGCATGGTAAAGGAATTCATGATTGACAGAAAAGACATAGATAACTAAAACCGCCATAATTTAGGTAAACATAACCCAAAATATAAGTTCAAAAAGAGAATATCATAATGATGATAAGGTTCATTTGTGAAGATGACTATGAGGCTGACAAACTATCCAGTATGTTTACATTACAAAAGGATAATTCATTGTTTGTGATCAGAATAGTCAAAACAATAGGAAATGAGGTTATTGTTAATTTAAAAGATGGCTCCCATCATAGTGTTTCATTTAAAGACACAGACAATGCACTAGAATTTGAAAAGATGTTTGTGAGGCTATCATCAACTAAAAGTAAAATAATATCGGTACACAATACAGGTAATGCGACATCATTCAATTTAGATATGCCCACATTCTAAATTAACTCCATATTGTATTCATCCAATATTATTTGATACACTTTTTCAAAATACAATGAGGTGGAAAAAGGCATTAGGGGAATAAAATCTCTAATTGATTGCAAAACTAATGGCACAGCTCTTTTTGAAATGCCGATATCAAATTTCATCCATAATAACCTATTTTGGGAAAACTTGATTTTTCCTCCGAGTTCTTTGTCACACATGTTCTTTGACTTATCTTCGATTCTTTTATACCAATATCCTAAAACTTCAGGATCCAAGCCCTCATTTAGACCACTGAGGTTATCACAATATGTTGCTATCAAATCATCAATTTTGTTACTCTCAATCATTAACCCTTTTTCCTCAATGGGAAAAAATTTATCAGGCAACATCAAAAAAGTTTGATAACATATATATTATTTTTTAGTTTTAAAACCGTTTTCATCTATTTCGTTGGATCTTATCCTACTGGAAGAAATAGGAATACCATCCTCAGCTAATACCAATTTAACTAACACTACATCAATAGCAGGTAAACCCAACTCCACCCTAAGACGATTGATTGTTTTGCCTTTTTCCTCAGTTTCACTACTTACTACCAAACAGTCAACATCGCCAGAAAACATCAATGGCCCAAAACTATCATTTAGTTTAGTGATTTCATAATTACTGATTTTTATCTCCTTTTGAAGAATGTCCCTTAAATTTTGAACCCTAACGAGATAGGGATTTATTATTCGTTTGTTTAGTTTTGCCCTGACAAACTCATCACTAGTTACCCCAATAATCACAAACAGGCCAATTTCAAAGGATTTTCTCAAAAGTTCCAAGTGTCCACGGTGAAGGATATCAAAAGTTCCACCCAAGGCTACTTGTCTATAACGTTTCAAATAAGTAATTTTTAAAAAATCAACTCATAATATAAAGATTTGAGATAAACCGAGTTCAATAAAATTATAAACATCCACCTTGCAAATGATGTTATATTGTCATCAGCAATTACCGAATATATTTGTGAAAATTGTGGTTCTACCTTATCCCATTCAAACCCCATTACGCTTCAAAGTATGAAGGAAATCCATTCACAATTATGTCCGGTAAAAAGACAAAAAATACTGGCTAATGCGGAGGCAGAAAAATTAAAGAGACTGGCATCGGCTAAAATTGCAACCCCAGCTCTGTCAACCCAATCGTCCTCAAATGCCGGACCAGAAGTTGCAGCAGGGCTCGGAACAACAGCTGGAACCTCGGTTTCGCAGGGAGTAACTGCACCGGCGGCGGCCACGGCGGCAAGAGGCGGACAGGGCAACACCACAGTTTCCCTGACAGGCACAGGCACAAACCATTCAGCGGCAGACGGGCCGATTGACATGGGATTTAAATCAAAAAGGCAACCCGTTGGAAAGTTCCAAGGGATACAGGTATGGGGCCCATACGATCCCCCGGGACAATTGGGGATATGGGGTACTGACGTTTGTGTTGATTTTGATATTTGCATATCCGACGGGGCCTGTATTGACGCCTGCCCTGTAAATGTTTATGAATGGTTGGATACTCCAGGCCATCCGGCATCGGAGAAAAAACCTTTCATGGTAAGGGAAAAAGACTGCATATTTTGTTTGGCCTGTGAAAATGTTTGCCCCCCACAGGCAATAAAGATATTTGTTAAATAATGCTGATCATGTGTAAGTCTATTTTTTCAAATACTTAAAAACCCTGTATTCCATATCATCATTATACCTCATTATATTAACCCACTTTGATTCTTTTTCTGAGGTCAATTCCTTAAATAATTTCTTGTCGTCATCCTCCATGTGATGATATGCGTTTTCTCCCACAATTATCTCATTTTGTGAAGCTAAGGACGTTATTTTAGAGGCTATGCTGATGCTAAATCCTATAATATCGATATGGGCATATTCAACGTTTTCTCCATAGACCAGAATTGTTGCGTCTCCATGCTCTATGCCAATCTTTACGGTTATCGGTGGTAAGGCGTGTCTAATGAAAATGGGGTTTATTCCGTTCTTTATGACATCCAAAATATTATTTGCACAGGCAAAAGAGTTTTTAATGGCTTTTCTAGGATTGTGTTCTGAAGGAAAAAGAGCGATCACAGCATCGCC
Source organism: Candidatus Nitrosocosmicus sp. (assembly GCA_037720485.1). GTDB lineage: Archaea > Thermoproteota > Nitrososphaeria > Nitrososphaerales > Nitrososphaeraceae > Nitrosocosmicus. The sequence continues at coordinate 9,950 of JBBJMN010000055.1, read as the reverse complement.
CACAAATTTTAATATGTATCCACCATAGCTTGTTATCGATAAACTAATTTCCTGAGAAAAGATTTGTATAATCAAAGATAATTCAGATGATTGTAAATCCCGAGACATTTTTGTTGAACCGTTAATATCCACATACATTACTACAACCTGGGTTTTCGCATTTATTTTTCTCTGCAAATATTTTTTGCAATGCTCTATGCTTAAGTCAATCAAAAGCCCGTTGTTTTTTAGACTATTGGATACCCTGGTTTGCACCTTTTCAATTAAATTAAGATCCATTGTTACACAACTATGCATGGGACATAATTCATATAAATGTCAATGATTGTTTGGTTTTTTTCTGGTATTGGCTTGTCATATTGGCATTATTGTTTTTTGTGTTCTTTTTTTCTTACAATAATTTTGTTATTGTCAACATTATGGTCAACATTTTGTCAGTACAAATGGACTATGGTTATCAATACTTTCTAAACACCATAAGTAATTCTCAACTTACAACATACTTTATCTATGTCCAGGTTGGTATTATTGGCATCTGGCGATGGGGTATTTGGTTAATTAAAAAAATGTGCACAGTATTATGTTCCGATATTGCCCATAAAGGATCCACCATTGCAGAATGGAAACACTGTAGCTGATTCAAGCTCCAAATCAATCTCGATTATCACACCAGTTTACAATGAGAATCCCAGAATGTTAAGGCAGCCTTGATATCTTGGGACAAGAACTCCCCCAATGAAACTATTGCTGTGATAGACAGATCAGATATTGAATGTATATCAATTTTCCAAGATTTTTCCAAAGACAAGCCTTACGCTAAATAATCATAACTTCCATGCCAGGAAAAAGGCCCGCTTTGGTTGACGGCATAAAAGAAGCAACAAGTGAGCTAGCTGCCTTAACTGACAGTGACTCAATTTGGGACAATGACATAAAAGAGAAAATAATTGCGCCTTTTTATAGTGAAGCTATAGGCGCAGTAACACCAAGGTTTCATCCAATAGCGCGTAATACATTATGGGAGAAAATGACAGATTTCTTTTGGGATATTCGAAATTATGTCGACTTACCCCCCAGACTGCAACTGGCCAAAAGGTATCATGCATATCAGGCAGGACCGCGACCTATCGCATAAAAATCCTCCTCCCCATTTTAGCCGATTTTTTGAATGAAATAACCTTTGGAAGGAAAAAAGAATCAGGTGAGGATAAATGCCTAACCAGAATGATTCAGCGAGCAGGGTGGAAGACATATTATCAACAATGGATTCTTTCAATATCAATATTCATTTTATGGATTATAGGAAGAGGCATAAGGACATTTCCTCATCTGAGGCGAAAACCCAAAGATTTAATGTATTTGCCTTTTTACATTATAGTAAATTCTGTATCGGAGTTTGCAAAATTATATGCACTGGTGACAATAAAAGAACAAAAATGGATTAGGGCAAAATCAGATAGACCGAATCGTCATCAAAAGTCCCTCATATCCTAAACAGTGTTAAACACATTTTTATAACCTGTCAAATATTTGTTGTACTTGTATTGGCAGTTTATGCCTTATTTAACAAATGGTAATATTGATTATCCATGTTATTTAATGGGATTAATTTGTTTTTTATATGTATTTCAAATATATGTTGACAAGTGAAATTGGTGGAGTAATTCAAAATAATAAAATCCTCATAAATATACACAATTTATTAGATGCCAATTAGGAATTGGACCTTTGCCTTATGCACCTGCTCCTTGAAGTTATGCATATTAGGTAATGCACACTTTAGAGAAATTAAATATCACAAGTTAAAGATCACATTCTATATCCTTCATGATTTTTCCAAGCGCATTGTCATAACTAAAATTCCTTTATTTGATTTTTAAAAATCTATTAATCTCATCAGCATGGTGTTTTCACTAATAACATATGCAGTAATGTCTTGGTTGATGGAGTATGTGGCAAGGTTATGGGAGTGCATACTAATTAAATAAAACAGGTAAGAGAATTGTATTTTTAATCATAGATAATTGAACTTTTCCTCATCTTTCCACAGATTTAACCTTTCATGTAACCAGGGATTTGTTGTTACATCGTTCTCCTCAAAATATTTTTTCATAATCCCGACAATTTGTTTGGATACCTGACCTGAAGTACCATAAATTTGCTGTTTCTTATTTAACGGTATTTTACCTTCATGCGATAATTGAATAGATTTCAATATCCATTCTTCATTAATAGGTGGAACAAGAATATTGTTCTTTGCAATGAATATTGTTTCTGGCCTATCAGTACTTAGCCTTACAGTTAGTGACTTGACTTTAGGGAAATACAATAATTCCTCCTGCATTGAACCGGAATCTGTTAACTCACACCAGCAATTACCGCTGTCCAAAAATTCAATCACATTCCCATACTCTTTCCACAGAGGTGTTTCTAAAAAGCAATTCTTGTGTGATTCAGACAGGTTTGTAATGATCTTGTCAAACCCATACGATTCAAGTGCTTGACTAGTAGCATTCAGTTTTACCAACAAAACTTTGTATCCGTTCTTAACCAAAGTCTCTATCGCTCTAACTATTGATGTAAAACGCCTTTTTGTAAGGTTCTCCCTTCTATGAATATCCACCCTTATCCATTCCCCAAATTCTAACATTGGATATAAATCAAAAATGCTTTGTTGTGGCTTTTCCTTTCTTCTCATTTTAATTGCATCAACAACAGAATTACCGACAGTATGAATATGGCCCTTTACGTATCCCTCTCTTATTAAATTCTCTTTGTTTAATTCTGTTGGTGCAAAGAAATACTGTGTGCCAGCGGAACAAACCCAAGTATCTAATTGTTCAGGAAATGGCTCATCTCTAGCCATAAACCAGCCTTTAAACAATTGTGAATTAATGAAGGCCTCTACATCGGCATGAGATGGTGTTTGGTTGACTCTGATATTCAATAAAGAAACAGGTGCCATTGAACGTAAACCAGCTTCATTTTGCGCCACTTTTTGGCCAAGAGAAAACATCCACGATAGTGGAGCCAGTCCAGCTACCAAAGTATCCCCATGCACTATTGGTACAATCGGGACTGTTGGAAATTTACTTCTACAATATCTTCCAAATAAGCCAAATTTTAACAATAAATCACTAGATTTGTAAAGGAGGTCTCCCCTGATTTGCAAATTACAAGCAATATATCGCTCCATTTTGAATTCCTTTATTCCAAATCCCACAATATCGTCATAATGTTGACCTGTGTTAACTATCATAATCGGAACATCCTGTTTTATGGCTTCGTGTATCAGTGGCGCTTGTTTATAGAAATCAGGTTTTGTGCCTATTACAATTGCCAATACGGGTGATTGTTTTAGTTTCGCAGACTCCATGACATTGTTAAAATTACGGGTGTCTATTTTGGCAGGCAATATATGTTGATTAATATCTAGAACATCATAACTAATCTCTGGTTCTTGATTCAAGGTCATATTAAAAATATATTTATTTATAATTCCTTTTATTTAATAAGTTTCTATTATCTACGGCTCTGTTCATTTAAGGCTTCATTCCCTTGTTATGGAAATCTGCGAAAAGACTCAGCCAATTAATCACGTGCTTTAGTTTGCATTTCTTCTTTTTGCAAGGAAAATAATCATCAAAGCATTCAGTCCTGTCCCCTGATGTACTGCACTGTACGCTCAACGATGATGCTTTTTCTCATAAGAGGAATGGTTATGGTGCTCCACCCTCAGGAACCTGCATGCTTGTGGGTACCATGTTCCACCGTCAGTCGAAACAGGATGCTCCCCATGTTCTTCCAAAAGGCCGGATAGAAAACGTTCGACCACAAACATGTTTCTCTCTTTAGACATATTTAGTGCGAGAATTTGCCTGTTTTTTGGCTCAATTGCAACCCAGAGCCATGTGTGTTCTGTGAGCCAGCCTTTATCAATGTCTCATCGATGATAAAATCGCATATCTTTTTACTTCTTGACGATATCTTTTGAGGGCGGTACTTCTGAATCCAGTTCCAGATTGAAACGTGAATTCGCTTGGTAAAGCAGGAAAGCCTTTATGAAACCCGTCTTAATGACAAGCCTGAAAATACAAGCACAAACCATAACTAATGAATTCTGAAGGTATTCTGTTTCTTCTAATCATAAAAGAGATAGGGCATCTTCAATCTATAGGCTTATCGTTAAGTGAACAGAGCCTTTTTATTCCAACATTAAATTCCTGTGGTAATTTATAGATAAAACACAAAAGATCCAAAAATAGAAATATGTTTTATTCTTGTTTTGCTTTACCTCATTATTACAATAATTTAAACGCCTACATTTCTATTTTAATATGACAAACACAGTACAGGCCTCACTATGAAATTTATTGTAGATTTTATTAATATTATTAATAACTAGAAAAGACAAATTATTTGGTGCCCCAAATAAATTATTTCTTTGAAAGTCCAGATCACCATTATGAGTTTGATAATGGAGACTTGACCCTTGGAATTAAGGATCTTGAAACTGGGAGGAATCTAACATTTTTTGAGGTATTGACTAGTCCTAGAATCAATGATTTACTGGTTAGTAAAAGCATAGGTTCGTTTAAGGTTATTGCGGTTACCAAGGACGGACCAAACGTTTATTTGCTTACAGAAGACAGGCAAGTTGTTCAGTTAAAATTAAAATTAAGACTAAAACAGAGGGTCGATGTCAATATTGAGCGATTAGGCTATTGATTTCAGAGTATGGACTTTAGCATCACCACATAATCTCAGATTCACTAGAATGCGTAATCATAAAACACAAGCATTCACTAATGAGAGCATACTTACATTATTTTCGGTTTTTACCAAATAACACACCCATAACTTCACCAAGAGTCAGCTCCAAGGTATCCTTTTTTTTAACCATTTATGTCACAAGGTTACTTCAGTTCACATTTTGAAAATTCTACCAAAGCATAGGCAAGTCTTGTTTTGTTTTAACTGGTGCTGCAGATACTTTTTACATCATTTATGGTGATTTTAGGAATTAGGCGGATGCAACAAACCAATAAAAGGCATGACCCGTACATAAGTATGGAAAATATTTGGAGAACCTTTTATCAATCAAAGCTGGCTCTCCTAGTACAGTTAGAGTTTTGGTTAATCCAATCTCAATCTCAATACGAATGGCAAAATGTTCCACGGCAATCAGGCCAAAAAGGAATAAAAAAAACAATGAATGCTTAAAAACAACAGCAACTGTTTGTTTAGCGTATTTTAACCCTTTATGGTAAAGCTATTGCACCTTCAAGGGTAGAATTAGAAATACCGCGGAATTAGAGGACACCTTTGCCACCCCGTTTTTTAGCATTTCATAATATTGTGTGGGAACTATCTGCCCATCATCGCTGACAGTAATCAAATTGAAGTTTGGGGTTGGGTTAGGTATAAAGTTCCAGATCAATATGCGGCCCCCACACCCCGAGTCTATCGAATGTGGACAAGAAAAGATCGATGTCTTGAGGGGTGATATTGCTGCCCTCCGGATCTATAGTTCTAACATCGCCACTTTGCCCGTTGGACATTGTTCCATTCGCCTATGTAAATTGGGACACCGGCCAATTCACCTGCCTTAGAGAGGATTGACAACCGTTGCGATTGGTAATCATCTGTGGGAACGCCATATAGTCTGACCTTGTATACCACATTTTCTTTGTTAGCTGGAACCATTTTTGCCATGTTTTCAGAGGTAACATCTATTGTGGGTTCGTTGATTCCCGCTGGAACCTGTTGACTATATGCAATTGTTTTTGAAGTCACATTCCTTAGCTCATTTGCCATGAAAGTATTAAATTGGCCCACCTTTTCCCATTGGTCATTGTTATGGATTTGAGGTTCACTCAACATTTCATATCCCAAAGTACTTGGGTGTTTGTCTAATTGGTTTACCACTTTTTTAAGGAAATTAGACTGTATAGTCCATCCATCTGTTCCATTTACTGAGATGGACCTATCCCACCAGTTTGTCCACCAGGCTTTTGCTGTTTCGCTATCGGTGTTGCCGCCACTTTCCCTTTCATAAATGGGATTGTTATTGAATAGAAAATGTGGAAATCCGGTACCCCTTGATTCTAACCATGAGGATGTATGCCACTGATGATTGTCATAGATCACTTTCAGGCCATATTGATCGGCTTTGTCGGCAACAGCTTCCAGTTCCCTCATAAAAAGAGAAGGATTTTCAACATATGACTCCCAGTAGAATATATAACGAATGTGATTCAAACCGGCCTGAGATATCAATCTTAGGCTATTGTCATAGTAATCAGCAGGAATGTTGAATTCAATGTTTTTTCCATAGTCCTGCTTTGCGGATGTGTAATATCCCTTCATTGCGACACCCAGATACTCTGTGCCTTTGTTAGTTTCATTCGTTTGAGCATAAACTTGCGGGTTCACAACAAAGGCGTGACTTGATAAAATGCTTGTTATAAGAATCGAAAAAAAGAACAGCGGAACAACAACACGTATGCTATGTCTCATCTACAGAACTACAAAATATCAAGTATATAAATTATTTACAATAATATATTGCAAAGTCATAAAGTCATAAAGTCATAAAGTCATAAAGTCATAAAGTCATAAAGTCAAAACCCACAGAATAATTCGTTTCAATTAGTTTCCACAATTGGGCCAACAGTCTACACAACCTTATTACCTTTATCAACGTCTTTTATCAACATCATCAAACTTGACCATAGTTACCCTCTTGTTTTTACCGACGATCGTTATTACTGCTCGCTTATACAATGGCAAATGGACATATGCTTCGATGTGTAATAGGTAGGCATAAAATAAAATGATATTTGTATCGACCCATCGTCTTTTTCCTTCCAATTCTTTCCATTCTTTATGCCTGCAAAAGTTTTATGGATAGTTCAGGGATGGAAAATAAACATCTGCTAATTTATGCGATAACATTGTGAAAGTGGGGGAATATGCTATAGGATTCCCCATACAAAACGGTGGGATGAACCAATGAATGGTTATCCGGTAAAAGAAGATACAACAGATGGATCCATAAAGGAAAGATTCTTCTGTTTTGTTTTTAGTTCAACGGCATCGCTAAAACTAATACCGTTATCACCACTTGATTTTAAATAGAGGTCATTGCCCTCTTCCCATACAATATAGACGTTATTACCGGAAGTGACTATTTCAGGATTTGAAGATCCACTAGTGGAATTGGAGATATTTGTTATGTCTGCAACAGTGTTTGTCCTAAAGTAGATGTCACCGTTTCCAGTGGTGTCATCCCTCCAAACAACATACACGTTCTCACCCGATGAAGATATTTGCGCCTGAGACGAATTCATTCCTTCTAGGCTCAGTTTTTGAGGTGTGATAAAACTTAATCCACCGTCATTACTGGCCCTATAGTTTAGGACTCCTTTTCCTGCAACATCATTCCTCCATAAAACATATACATTATTATCGGACAAAGATATTTTAGGATCTGAAGAAACCACATCGGTTCTCGCTAGTTTGTCTGTTGGTTCAAAGGAATTTCCCCCATCCACACTTAACTTAAAGTATATGTCACCGTTTCCGGTCGTTTCGTCCCTCCACACAACAAAGACGTTGTTTCCGGAGGCGGCTATCTGAGGGTCAGAGGAGGTCTCATTGGTTTTGCCAACCCTTTTTGTGCCGTTAAAGTCCGCCCCGTTATTCGCACTTGCTTTAAGGTATATGTCCCCCTTGCCCGTGGTGTCATCCCTCCACACAACAAAGACGTTGTTTCCGGAGGCGGCTATCTGAGGCTCAGAGGAGACGCCATTTGTCTTGCCTGGTTTCTTTGTGCCGTTAAAGTTCGCACCACTATCTACACTTGTCCTAAAGTATATGTCACCGTTTCCGGTCGTTTCGTCCCTCCACGCAACATAGACGTTGTTTCCGGAGGCGGCTATCTGCGGGTCAGAGGATATCCCTTCGTTGTGGCTTAGCTTTTTAGTATATGTGAAATTGTCTCCGTTGTTGATGCTCTTTCTGAAGTTTATGTCACCGTTTCCGGTCGTTTCGTCCCTCCACGCAACATAGACGTTGTTTCCCGAGACTGCGATTTGAGGATCAAATGACTTTTTATTATTACTTAGGTCAATATTATGACCAAAAAACTGTGCTGCAGAGAAATCTATGGAACTGCAAAAGATAATCATGAATGTAATGCTGATGAATGCAGAGGGTAAAACCATCTTTTGCAGTGTCTTATCCAGACTATTGATATATTTGATATCTAGTTTAAAATTTTTTAAAATGCAAAAAATCATATCACTTAATCTTAATCAATCATCTTGAGGAATTTAAATTAAACAATGTTCATAAATTCCTCAATATATAAACCATATGAAACCATGTGTTTGCAAATTGCATTTGATCATGATTATGGCTATGGGATGGGCTATTCTTTGATTTTCCGGGAATCATCTTTTTGGCATATGGAACAATTCTATAATGTCAACCATAAATGTCGGTGAATACTGCAGCCCTGGTTCTAAAAACCGTCCTTGGTACTTTGACTTTACCGAACTTGATCTGATGGATTCAACAAACATTCGCCTAATACCTGAAAATGTTTTTTTATTTTTTTTAATGCATGTGTTTTTTACAATACCATCTTTACATATAATTTTTGTATTTATCCTGGTTTCTGATACAAAAAAGACACACATTCTTGCAGTAGTTTTTAAAATCACTTTTTTTTTGATTTCCGGTATTACTCAATATAGGCGGACTTCAACAGGCGAGTCCGCATCCGCAAATGGATAAGTTTTATTATCGTCTGCTGAGATCTCGTTAAACTGCTTTATAATTTTAGAATTATCAAATAGTACAGATAGTCTTGCAGAATAACTAGACCTGTCCTCTTCCTTAACATAGCCTGCAAATACGGGATTTGCCGATATGGTGCCATCGGAGTTAATGGCTATCACTTTGCTTATTTCTAGATTTTTGCAACTGGAATCAGGCGAATTGGACGCTGCTATTTGTTGCCCATATACACTAATTTCAGAAATACCTGTGGATGATTCGTTAAAATTACCATTTGTTGTTATCTTGAGGTAACGTGCATGTGCGTCTTTAAAATCGTATTTTTGAGGGAGAGTTGAGGAATCGTTTATATCTTGGGAATATATCTCATCGAAACTTTTCCCATCTTCCGAAGAATATGCCGTAAAGTTGGTCAGCCCCTCTGGCGCATCTCCCTCCTCTGCTCCAAAGAAGCCCAATAATCCTGTTGAATTTACTTCTTCTTCTTCTTCTTCCTCATCAAGCCATGCAATATTTATTCCGCAGATTGAGGTGCTATTACCCAAATCTAGCAGAAGGGAATTGGATGATTCTGATGGTTTCCAAAAAGACTCCAAGTCGTCATCTATTACTGTATTGGGAATACCTGCAATTTTTTCCTTTTCCGATTCACCAGCACTATCTATGTAATCTGTGATGCCATCATCTGCCACAAATATTACTTTTTCTGTTTTTACACCAGGGCTGCTGTATCCATATAAATAGTCAGGGAAAACATCCCCCTGATGAAATACATATTTTGGTATCCATGACAATGCCGAATTAGAAATCAATGTTGTATCTGTATTATTATTATTTTTCATGAAATTGGTTACAAATGCAGCTACTTTGATTTGTTCTGAGGACAGATTCGCTGTTACCAACATGGATGTGGCAGCTATTCCAAAGACCGCAATGCCGCAGGTTATGGCAAACGGGACCACATTCTGAAGCCTTCTTTTCTTCATAATCCTGGCGGCCCTATTGGACAGATCCTCTATCATTATCGCCCCCGCAATGCAAAACGCTGGTAACACCAAAGCCCAATGGAAATGGGTGATCACTCCCACCGCATACACAAGGGCAAGGTATGGGATTACCCACAGCAGGATGAGGAAATCCCTTTT
>JBBJMN010000054.1:0-13340 GCA_037720485.1 Candidatus Nitrosocosmicus sp. | reverse complement strand
TAATATCTATATTTTAAGCGGCAAAACGCCATTGGTGATAAAATGGGCGTTGATCTTTTTTGTGGTATTGTATCCATCACTTTTCGGTTATTTGGCAATTTCTACACTTGGTCGTAAGTAGAGGGTAAATTGTGTTGAGGTTGATCTTACTATAAGAGGTAACATGTGCACTTAAGGTAAAGTTCACTTTACGAAAACAAAAAATGTTGTGAAAAAAGAGAACGCAGATTAAATGCGAAATACGCACCTACAGGTCAAGGATACATTTTAGACACTGAATTTGATCTCAGTGGCAGGCAAACTGAAGGAATATGGATAAAGATTAAACAATGGCTGATGCGACTAAACAGTCAGGTGTTTAAGATTTGTCATCATGGCATCCGTATTCTATTTGACTATATGCTTATAACCCCTGCGTGATATCACCAATCTGATTCGGAGGAAGGAATGCATGGACCGCAATCAGATACATTTTAGGGCAGAGTTTACCATAGAAGAGGGAAAAATAGATGAATATAAGAAATTGGTACAGGACATGAGCAAAGTGGTGGAAGCCAACGAGCCAGATACAGTAAGTTACCAGTTTTACCTCAATAGTGATGGGACAAAGTGCATTGTGCATGAAACATACGCAAATTCAGAGGCTGCGCTTGCTCACAATGCCAGCGTCGCATCGAAAACGATACTTCCAAAGATTTTCAGTGTCTCCCGGATAAGTGGATTTGATGTTTACGGGAACCCTAGCGAGGAATTACAAAAGGTGCTAACAAGTTTTGGCTCCAAGACTTACAATCTATTTGCTGGGTTCAGTCGGTGATAGTTCTCTTTGTTTGCATTAGATCATCTATTTTTATGAACCTTTGTAGCATGTACTAGTAGGGGTGCCAATTGTGCAGGATGCACTAACCTTGGTGGCCATAACCAATGTGGTCATAGCCTGAGACATTGTTAAGGGCTAACACATATGAGAATTGCAGGTTATCCTGAAATCCCTCTTGTTTTGTCAAATGACTGAAAGGTGCTTGTTTCACTAAATTTAATCAACAGTCTTTTTATAATTGAACAAATTGATAAAGGTAGAAAATGGAAAAGGGTCAAAAAATCATTGTCCTGGCATCAATAGCGATAATCAGCATAATCGCAATAGCAATCGCTGCCCTTTCACCTGGTGCTTTTGAAGAGCAATGTAAACACAAGGCCAAAGAGATACTCTATAACCTGTATTCTATTGAGGGTGGTAAAGAGGAGTTTCTCAAATCTAATCGACAGGGATTGCTTTCAAATGGGGGACAGGAAGGTCTGCAAAACTTTGAAAATGTACTAAGTCAATGTCCCGTTTTGAAATCCATGCCTGAAGAGGAGTTTGGTATTGATGTTTCTGCCCTAAATATGGGTAGATCTTAAAGTTTATCATGTGGCCTTAACAGGTGTGATCTAAATTTTCGCCGAACAAGTTAATCACATCAGGAACTATAACACATGCTCTTTTAAATCTGACATGATTTTAGCTGGATTAGGTGTTGTTTGTGTTTGGGCGACCAACTTTTTTTTCCTACAAGTCATTTCCTCAAGAGCAAAAACACAAACCGCAAAATAACAAAACCGGCCGATTGTATTTTGTGTCCTGTTTTTTTATTGCCAAAGAAACCTCTTTTTACATCCATTGCTACAGATTTTGGGCATTCGGGTCATTTACAATTAGTTCTACCTCATCCTTTGACAATTTGGTGACTATGGCAATGCTGCCTGCCTTTTTCATGCCACTTGATCACGCGTCCATTACCATGAAATGGTTTGGGTTTTCGTAAAACGTGTTGTCTAAAGACATAGTAATATGGGGACGGAAAAAATTTAAGGTGTAGGTTGGTATCAATTTGGCCTCCAGCATCTTTGATTATTGAGCAATTTGCGTAACGATTGTTTTCAGGACTCTTTGATTAAGTTTTGACTGTAATCTGTTAGTGATTAGTGTGGGTTTTCTATTATTGATCATCGGTAATGGAAATGGCTTTGTAAGTCAATTCATTACTGTATTTAGCTTCTCAAAGTATGCATTGCCAATAACAGCTTTTTCCGTTACGATATGGGATTTGTGTTTAAGCCGAGGGAACAAAATCCCTATTTATGGTTTGTTTGTTATGGTAGTCGGGAATATGGAAACGCTATGATTTGGTTACTATATCTAGCCGAGGGCTGTGTCTAATACCATCATTATCACAAAACCCGCAAGAAGACAAAGCGTTGCCATGTCTCCGTTTCCGCCCCTCTGGGACTCTGGTATTACCTCTTCCGCCACAACAAAAATCATGGCACCTGTTGCAAAACTAAGCGCATAGGGTAGGAAAGGCTGAGCCAGGTACACAAAAGCAGCACCAGACACAGCCGCAACTGGTTCCACAACAGCGGATAGCTGGCCATACCAAAAACTTTTGAGCCTGGTTAGTCCTTCACGACGCAATGGCATGGATACCGCCATTCCCTCTGGAAAGTTTTGTAGGCCTATTCCTATGGCAAGGGAAATAGCAGCGCCCAAAGTGGCTCCAGGAATCCCTAATGGTGCCGCTCCAAAGGCAATACCTATCGCCATTCCCTCAGGTATGTTGTGTATGGTTATTGCAATAACCAGAAGGATACTCCTTTGCAAATTCGTCTTTGGGCCTTCTGCCACGGAATCAGGTGGAATGTTAACATGCAAATGGGGAATGATCCTGTCTGCTATCCTAATTGATGTGCCACCAAGTGAAAAGCCTACCGCAACAGGTAACCATGGAGGCATGTTGTTGTTCTGTAGCGAGGCTAGATCAAGTGCTGGCAAAAGCAGGGAGAAGAAACTTGCAGCCAACATCACACCTGCTGCGAATCCGAGCATGCCATCTAAAACCTTTCTGTTTACCTCCTTTGTTAAAAACACCGATGCCGCTCCGATTGCTGTGAGAAGCCATGTAAATACAGTTGCAACAAAAGCCTGGGGGATTGGATTGAGTTCTGCCAATGATGGAAAGTTCATGGTGAAGCATCTGATTCAAATGGATGTGCGTTTAATGTGTCTTTAAAGTAAAAACTGCACACCGGAACCTCGTCGCATATATACTCTGGTTCTTAAAGTGATATTTTAAAACTATGCAAATGGAACTGCGGTGAAATGTGTGTATACCAAAAAGGCATAACATATACAACAAACGGTAGATGCGCCTCCAATTATTGACAGCAGTCTGTTTGTTTAAAGTCCATGCAACGCAAATTAAACCTGTCATTTAATGAATATCGTTTTAACTGCATGAATTGCTCATGGACTGCAAAATGATAAATTTGATTGGTAATCGGTATCCGATGTGTGCTCGACTTCTCATGTTAGGTTACTATCGGAACAGTGAAACATACCTCAATTTTTTTTCATTTCTGCATATTTAGCCAATGGACTCAATACTTGCAAGTGATTTCCACAGATACCAGGCAGCTATGCTTCTATATGGTTTCCAGCATGAAGAAATTTCTAAAACATTTGCTGGGCTAGGAAGTTGCGGTAAACCATATAGTTTCTGTACGGCTTTTCTTATCCCCAAATCACCTAACGGCATTATGTCCTCCCTTCCCAAATGGAAAATCAGGAACATTTCGGCGGTCCACCTACCTATGCCCCTTACCTTAACCAATTCTGTTATGATTTCTTCATCTGCCATATCCGGTAAAAGGCTCAATCTTAATTCCCCGTTAAAGATTCTCAAAGACAAATCCTTTATGTATTGTATTTTCTTGTATGACAATCCTATTTTGGTTCTAAAAGTGTCGTCAGGTGTCAAAATGATTTGTTTTGGAGTTGGAAGGGTGTTGTCATAGTGACCTAAAAATCTGCTGTAAATTGCGTTTGCGGACCTTGATGAAAGTTGCTGATAGGTTATTGACTTTACCAAAGACTCAAAAGGATCCTTGTGTGTTTCAATAGCGTATTTGCCTATCGTTTGTATTAGATTAGCTAAATTAAAGTCCTTCTGAGACAAAAAGTCTAACGGGGACGCATCATTCATTTTCCTATTGTTTGGATGTGGTGTTGAAAAGAGATTAATTTATTTCTAGTTGTGAAATATACGTGAATATGTGGATATTTTCTTGAGCTGTTTTTTTTCATTTGGCGGGTCTTCATTAATTGGCATGACTTGATTAGCCTATTGAAATCGATTGTATCTTTTGTATACACACAGCCAAATCCAGTTTGGGAAGCAAAACTATCATTGTTTTGGATTTTAATGGTTATAATGCAATCAACAGGTTGGTTGGGTATGCTGGTTGTTGCTGTTATTTTTGTCCGGTATCATCATACCATGTAGTTTTGAGATTCTGTCTTTATTTATTCGTTTTATTGTTTTGAATATCGTACACAACGGGGTATTGTTTCTATGATGCTGAACATATTGTTAAAGAAATAGCCTTGTATGGGGACATATTTGTGATACCAATTAAATGGTGGTGGTTCATGATAAAAGAGAAATGACTCGTAATGTTTTTTCTCACACAGTCTTCATCATGGTATATCTTTTAAGTTTTGCAGGTTTTAGGCATGTACGCAAAAGATATAAATACAAAATATTGATATATTCTCCCATTTTCTTTCTGCATTCATTGACTGGGCAATTAAATCTAAAATGCATATTGCGCTGTATTCCTTGTTGTTTTAGTTATTTTTTTCTCATGGATTCCATTACGGAAACCTTTGTCTTTGGGCAGCTTTGCAATATGAAATAATGTTTCTACACCAATGCTAGCAAGTAAACAATAAAACCCAAAACACCTCTTTCCATATTTTATAATTGCCCCTAGTTTTTTTTATTTATTATTAACCTCTGCAACCACTTCCATGCTTGTTTAGCGTTATAGTCCAGGTTTGGATCATGTTCCCCATTTTTTGCTTTGCCATAAGCCCTAAACTGATACCCAAAACCTCTTTGGATTCTTGCTAGCACCTCTTTCCTATCTGTTCCTACTATTACGGATTCGGTGTTGTTTGGCTGAAAGTCATAGTATATCTCCTCATCTACTATCTTGATTACCCCCAGGTGAATATCTATTTTAACGGGATTAAACTCCACCCCGTCCATAGGGTCGGGCTTGAAAAAGAACTGAGCCAGTATTTTTTTTCATTTCGTTTTTTGTGGACATTATTAATATTCATATCTTTACTGGATTCTTATACTGTTGCACAATGGGGTCGTTATTGCTACTGCCCCTTCTGCCGACGCCTCCACCGACGACGCCATGAAATCAATACAACATCATTTAACATTGATGATAAATCTATGTTATTTGGTAACATAAATATGAATTGCATTTATTCTCAATAACGATCGAATGTTTTTGTGTGTTGGTTGGGACTCTCTTAGGGCAGGTGCCTATTCTTTATTTGCTTTGTGGGTGTGGAATTCAACTTTCAATGAGAACAAACCCTACTAAGGAACAATCTGAAATGATTGAAAAATACTTGGCTTAAAAAATGGACTAAGTGTAGTCTGCTGCGGCTTTTGCCTCTTCACCTTCTCCTTTGGCTTTATTTCCGGATTTTTTTGTGCCTCCCTTTATCTTGCCTACAGCATCTTCGATTGAATCTTTTATTTCTGACATATGCTTATTGTAATCAGAGCGGGATATAAAAAAATAGTGTTAAATGGTAAAGCCCATCATTGGATATCTATATCTTAACTATTCACATAGTCCAATAATACTTTTACGTTTTGTTTCCCTGCAATTGTGCAGGAAATGCAGTTTTCAAATGAATTAGGCTTTTAGCCATAAATCAACAATTTTTTTTGGCCAGGCATATGCATATAGTATATTTTTGATAATTGTTTCTCTATCTGTCTCATACTGCCAACTTCAATTAGTCAATTATTGGCCAGAAAACAGGTAGAATTGAGATAAAAAATCAAAACTCCCCACATTGATTCAAATAAATAATTGCTGACTAAATGAAATCTATCAATGTAGGTTGATTTTGTTTTGCATCGCTGTGCAGTTTTTTTGTTTCCCAATGCATGCTTCTTCCAATCAGATGTGGAAAACCAAAAGACATTCCCCTTCCCTTTGCTGCTTCCATTAGGTTTTCAAGTGTGGTGTTTGAGTAAAACCTGTCTACAGCCAGATTATGGCCCTGCCTGAGGGGCTCACTGAAACGGTATAGTCTGCTGTATTCTTTGATACTGTTATTTTTTTCAATACCAAGCAATTCGAAAATAGTTTTCATTCTTTCCCATATGTCCGCTCTTAGCCTTAAGGTTGAACCAAAAACGTAGTGGACCCCTGCCTTAAGGCCATTGTCAAGTATGGATTCAATATCCTTAGGTGAATCCGTAACAAGTGGAATGATGGGGTCTATATTTATGGCGCAGCGAATTCCAGGATCACTAAATTTCTTTATTACCTCGAACATTGCAGAGGCAGGTGAAGTTCCAGGTTCTATTGTTCCTATGATGCTTTCACTGCATGTTGTAATTGACCAGACCACAAAGCAATTGCCTTTGTATTGTTTATGATGTTCCATGTCCCTTGATATTAGTGCTGATTTTGTAAACACCTAGTATGGGATACCGTATCTTTGCAAGACTTTAACGCATTTTCTTGTCAACTCATACTTTAGTTCCGCTGGTTGATACGCATCCGTGGCTGATGATATCATTACTAGTTCTATGGATTTTGATTTCCATGCTTTCAGTTGGTTTTTCAAGAATCTCGGGTGCATTGCTTTTAGCGTATATTTTGTCATGGAATTCTAATGACCAGACATAAGTTGCATAGCAATAACCACATCTGTGATGGCACCCTTGATACAAATTTAATGTATGGCCTCTGTAGCCCATTACCGTAAAGGGATGAAGCACCGATTTGCTGTTTTTGGTTTCAAAATCCGGTGCCTTCTTGCTGTACCACAGACTCATTATATCGACAATTAGTTATACAATTTGCGACGATTAAATCAAATCATTCAAATTCTGTCAAGAAGGTTTAGGGCTCTTAGTTTTGGTCTCCCATTCAACAATAAGCGCAAAACCTAAGAGACGCGATGGTAATAGATTGGTGCTATCGTATGTTCTCTTGTCCTTTTAGAGGAAATCACAATCTTTCTTAAGCATCATGACCGTGAACCCTTTTGTAGTATTTTGGCGCATAACAAACCTACTTTCAAACCCCATTTCGAGGGCATGATAAGCGGTGGGTGGGCATGCATTTACAGTTGGATATTTTCTTCTTCTTTTTCGCTTTAACTTCCTCCTGTTTTTGCCGTTATAAATTAAACAAAGCCCAAGCCTTTAAGGCGACTGAATTCCCCAAAGCTGCAACGGGAGCCTGGTGTGATGAGGTTTAGAAACTGCTGTCCCTCTGCTGCCATGTTTTTATCATTCATCATCTTTGCACCTACTTCCTCCAGATGCTTGCGGTCTCTATAGGATTGTATCTCCATCCATACCTCATCGTCTTGGTCGGCTGAAACGGTTTTTGATATGTTGACAAATTCCATCATATCATCAGTACTGCCGAGCTGAAAAACCTCAAACCTCTGGACACCGTATTGTTTAAATGTATCAATAACACGGCTATTGAGCTGTACCATAGCTTCGTGATTCTTTTTTGGTGCTCTGTAGATGAATACAAGAACAATACTTTCATTTTCTCCATGCCTTTCTGATACATCTGTTTGACTCATAGGCAGTACTATGCTAAATATGGCTTAAAAATACGTATGGGAGTAAAAGTATATTTAGTATGTATCACCCTTTGCAGCAAATGGATGGGTGTTGTTTGTTTGATTATACGGTGGCCTCAACAAAAAAATCTGTTTGCAAATTGGAAAAGTATGATGGTGCTTTCAGTAAAATGCTTTAAATTGTGGCATTTCGTCGGTAAACTGGGATCAAACCTAAATTCAAGTTTGGTAAATAATTCTATTGCTTTATTGAGATCTTTTACTGGTAAATTCAAAAAAATTTTTGTGGTCATTGTATTCGAATGAAAAATGGGGACTATAAACGCTGCCCTGAGCAGTATTGATAATGCGCCTCACAAAATACGTGCATATGGGTTCTGTTTCAAGCAATCCGTATGTGGGGCCCAGAATGTTTAGGGGTGGTGATAAATAAGTTGCTCCCCAAGAATTCAAAACCGTAAGTCATCATATTATAAAAAAAAGTAAAGATGGCGGTTACTTTGGTGATTGGGAACTTAAAGTATACATGTGCAAGAATTCTGAATAAATGGTTCTCGTTGTGTAATGAAAGGAAAACAATTGGCCAAAGTCAGATTACTGAAAGTAAGCATTAAAAATATGCAAAATGCTGAAAAAAAAGAAAAGGATTGAAAGATATTGTTGTGTTTTGCTGTTCAAAAAACTTGTCATAGTTTTGATTATGTTGGGGGCATGTGTGGAAAACCCTGGATTCAAATACTATGATTGTTGCCACTACCTGATCTTAACAAAATTAAAATAACAAGTATGTTTTGCATAGTTGGAATGGAATAGACAGTTTCTAAATAATTTTAACCATGTTCTATAATAAGGATCAGATTAGTTTTAAGTGGTTCTAGTCAGATATTAATATGCAATATATGATTGCTGATGTACCATGCAAAATTGTTGATGATGTAAATATACAAGTATTGTAACGCCCTTTTGAAATAAGACCTGTTTGTTTGGTAAAGATGGTATAAAATTGAAACCCTTTTTTTGGCCTTATTTCACTTATGAGTGTCAAAATTTTTGATTTTTAGCACAGATCCTTTTAGTTTGTTATTTTGTATTGATTGTGATTAATTTTGGTTCTAAAACAGGAATTCTGCCAGTATTTTTATGCATGCGAATTAACTAAGGCTATCGCTTACGTTATAAAATCTGGACTTTCATTGAGTTTGTCGCAGCCTATTTTTATTTAATAAAATGGTTGCCAATAATCTTGCAAAGCAATTGTTATTCTCTTTCACTTCTATCTTGGCGCTATGACTAAATCTTGATAGTTTTATAAAATAAAATAAAATAAAATAAAATATATCCTATATCTGTAAAAACCAATTAGAAATCTAGGGCCCTGTCTTGTTTAGTGATTGAATATCTTCGGCTGCGGTGTTGTTGACTCCTTGGCTGAAATTTTCTGCTGTCTGGTTGGATTTGGATGTTGCATTGTTGATGAGGCCCTCAACCTTTTCCCCTGCATTTCTTAGTTTTTCACTAGCCGCTTGGGTAAACTCGCGGATTTCCTGGCCAATTTTGCTTAAGGTTCCTTGCTGTGCATTAGCTTCTTGTGCCACCGGAATCAAAAATACTGAGAACAACAAAAATGGTAATAGATATTTCATAATTTTGAATGGATGGTTATGTACTTAAACCTTAACTGTGATGATTTGAAACTTTACAAAAAATGCTGTAATTATGAAAAGCAAAATCCATTTGCGCTTAGGACACATTTGCAAAACATAATCCTACGATTGTTGATCTTATGAAAGATGTCTATTCAAGCCTTTAAAATAATTAAAGCACATTATGAAGTCCACCACTGTTTTATTGATGGGGGTATTTCTAATTATTGTTGTACTTTCGGACTTGATCGTGTGCACCAATGCTTCTGTCGTCTGGACCAAACCTGACTGGCATCCATTATATGGCGGATTATTGGCCTCTGTGTTTTTTAATCTAGGCCTCAGATATTGCCAACATGTCGCAGATATTCACTGTTTGGCCATTTTCACTATGTCCTACTGCTGAGGAGTGAGATAATGGAAATACACTATTTAAAAACTGCCTGTTGCATCCCTATATCCCTGCAATCTGGCGTTTATTTCAATTCTAGAAATTATTTTGGTAATGGGCTTTCGGATGCTACTACCGATGTATTTTTTGTCAATTTTGATAGACGTAATTGTCCTGAATTTTTTTGGTTATGTTATTCATATACAGCATTGGCTTAATTTTTTACAAGGTAAGGTGAATTCCACGCCAACACCTTTAGCTTTGTTTTGGTCTGCTGTGGCGTGATATTCTCCGAGAATGCAACATAGACCGATGCCTTTTCAAACCCAAATCCGGCTCTATGGATGACGATTGTATCCTTTATGAATTTGAACGGGTTTGGAGCCATTAGTGACTGAGTTACCGTGTCTGACAGAATTTTTATTGTTTCCGCTGGTTGTTTGTATTTTGTTAACAGTGCGTCCAGTTCTTCAATCAAGGGTGCCAGTTTTTCAAAAATCTGAGAAATCTAGTCAAATCTTGATTTGCATCTGCATTGGAGTTTGGATTATCCTCAAAATTTGGGAGAAAATCTTTCAAGATAGTTCTGGGATCATCTAATTTTTCTTTTGCTGTAGCGCTGTTGTTGATTGCATTGTTGTATTCTGCCATTGTTGAGTTTGGTGTTGGTGTTGATGGGTTGGTAATGACAACTTTTCCTTTGTTTGATCTCCACCTGGTTTCATTGTTGTATATGGTGGCCATCTCGTTGTGTTTTTGCAAATTGTGACGCTCCGCATTCCATTTTCTGCTAAAGGTTTGTCCACATCTAGTACATCTAAAAATCGCTTTTCCCACTATCATAAATAACTGAAGGTGATTTCTAAATGAGTTACTCAGAGTAACTCATTTATGTCTTCACGGTACCTAGCTGACGATTTCTGCGTTTACCAGAGCCATATGAACATGACTTTATATGTTGGGTGTCTTGCAGTCCAAAGCCTTCTAGTTGTGACTTGTGATAAATTACTTTTGGAGGTTAATGGCGTTAGGCTGGCTGATTGGCAATCTTTTATCCTGACCAGTCTTTTACCTTACCAATGCAGAAAAAATGCATTTTAAATGATTTTGCTGTTTTATTGTATTGCTACATGCTGACCCATCGAACCCATCTAACGCATCTTCAACACCCAGTCAACACCAACACAGCAATCTCACCGTTTTTGGAAATTCCACCTTCAATGATGGAAAGGCTGATGGACATACCAACTGAGTTGATCGGTAATAAATGACTCTATCAATTGCATACGGAAAAATAAGTAAATGTTCAAGGAAGCCTGAAAGACACCATTAATCATGTCGTATTTTCTTGAGTTGTTTGTATAATGCAAATGCAAACTCAAAAATCAATGAATAATGTTTTTCTTTAGGAATTATTAACTTGACTATGGGTCTTTGGTAATTGGGACGTTGTAGTTATGACTTTTTAGCAAGAAAACAAAAAAAATTGCAGTACGGTAGTTTAACCTATTTTAAAGATAACGTCTTTAAATAACTGTTAAATATTACGAAAAACCAAACATTGGTATATTAATTACAGATGTTATCTGCAAACACAGCATTTAATTCAATGTTAAAACAAATCTTATATACATATTGTTACCTTTAGTATTGGTACATGTCTTCTCTTTTCTTATATAAAAAGAACCTAGAAGAATATCGTCAAAAGTCTAAATACAATAAATATGCATATAACAAAAAAAAGCATTTTCTAATATGTGAAAGTTGTTTTTGGATGGTATCCACATTGCCTAATGTGCAATATAAACATGATACACCATATGCAAAATGTCCTGTTTGCGCAGATAGATTATGTGATTTTTTGATATAGATTTAAAAATTTGTTAGCTGATGTCATAAAAAAAGTCTCGTAAATGTTATTATGAAAACATAGAAATATTCCTCAAAATGCGAGGCGGTTATATTTTGGAACCTGACTTGTCGCCATGTATTGTGTTTTTGATTTGTGGTGTTGTATTGTGTACACTCTATTTAGTTACAAATTTGCACTAGTAGCATAAAGAGAATGCTATTGCCATTGTATTTTCGAACCTATCTGTTTGTCATCTTTTTACTTGTCCTGTTAAATGATGTGCCTGCTTCTGCATTATGGCTAAAAGCCTAAATGGTCTGTGCCATAGCTAAGCAAAAATAGCTCTACTTATCATAAACAACATCATTGCCTGACCTTTCTGAAATACAAGAAAAAATCACTCAGTGGGTATCAGGTGAAAAATGGTCATATGACACAGTTGATGATCCCAAGTTTCATTTTCTTTACAAAGTTGTAATAGACGGTCAAAACGCAGTTTTTGTTGGCATGGAGAAAGGAATCGACCGTGTTACAATACATTATTTAAGCACAATGCATCCGGAATTTCAAAATAGCTATAAGTTATCCCCAAAGGATCATAAACATGATTTTTGGTATGATCTAAAGGTTAAGCTTTTGCTTTTGGATGTCGGCATAATGGCTATTCCAAATGTCGATGAACTCCATAAAATCGACATATTGCACATGATTTATTTTGATGCCTTCTCGCGGGATAGGTTTATCCGTTCAATAATAAGGGTGATTGATGCCGCGGCTATATTTCATTACGTGTGGAAAAATTTTGTTGAAAGCCATGGACCTATCTAAACATGGGTATCTGACATACTGTACCTGTATTTCCAAATTGCTAAAACCATCTCCATCACCATTTTTTATTATGGTTTCTTGATTCCGTTTCATTGTTCTGATTGCTTTTGGTGATGGCAATGTCAAATTAGCATCCTTATAGATAACCCTAATTTACATTACAGGTGAGTATGGACGCCAAAACAATTTCTATGCTATTGTGAGGTGCTTGTGATTTTCTCTAACCTAAGGGGCAAATAAAAATTAAATAATGCTGTAAAGTTTGTGACTGGTTTATGGATTTTGCACACATATGCCCCCCCTTATTTGATACCCGCAATGAGTTTAACTTTCGTTATTTTTCATGATGGGAATTCAATTTACGCTAATGGCCTGTTTATAATGAGAAAAATTCTTTGGCTGTAGATTGATGTTATGTCTTTTGTTATCCGCAACATTGGGCACACATGTGCACTAAACATACTCTGTTTGTTAGGTATTTTTAGCGATTAATTTGGATGACCCCTTTTCCTTCACTAGCATGGAAAATAAATTTCGGAAACGGGGGAGGATGGGGGGGTGGTTTTTGTTTGATACTAATTGGGTGTAGGAATACAACAAACATAAAGAACAAGGTGTCAACCCTTAGGTATGATGGATGGCAAGTTAAAAGTTCTCGGTTTTGCCGGAAGCCTAAGGGCAGGCTCTTATAATAAATCCCTCTTGCGTGCTGCAGCCGGATTTATGCCAGGGGATGCAAGCCTTGAAATTTTTGACATTGATGGTATTCCTCCATTCAACCAGGACATTGAGAGAGACATGCCAGAGAAGGTAAAAGAATTTAAATCTAAAATAAGGGATGCAGATGCAATCCTAGTTGCAACTCCCGAATACAACTATTCAGTGCCTGGAGTTCTAAAAAATGCAATTGACTGGGCTTCAAGACCTTATGGGGAC
>JBBJMN010000053.1:0-13374 GCA_037720485.1 Candidatus Nitrosocosmicus sp. | reverse complement strand
GAAAGGAAGGGGGTGGCGGCCCTAGTGGTGGTGGCGGCGAGAATCCACACAGCAGCAGCAGCAACCCCACCGCATCACCCAGCGACATAGAGGTTCGCGAATACAGGGGGCAATCACCAGATGTGGAAGCAACCAAAGATCAAAGCAGTGCAACCCACGGTAGAAAACCGGTGCCCTTATCCATTGGTGGCGGAAACGGCAACAGCGTTCCATATGAGGAAAAAGGCGACAACAGCATTGTCATACCATTGTGGGGCGAGGAAATAGTGATAGACAAAAGGATGGTGAAACTTGGTGAAATCGTCGTAAAAAAATACGAAGGCATCGAGAAGAGGAAAATAGATGTGGATGTCAAAACGGAAAAGCTGACCATAAAGTATCCAGACAAACGCAAGGAGGAAATAATATAAAAGTTATATTTTAATTCTATATTTTATTATTTGAATATAATAGAAATGTCTGATGGTAATAATTTAGATAATAACATTGATTGGAACACCGTGTTAAAAAAAGAGGCAATAGGAACTGGTGGTGTGGATTTAGGTGAAGTCTACGGGGTGGGGAACGCATACATTATAACGCAAAAAGGTTTGTCAGATAAGAAATGGTATCACATACCCAAATCATCGGCAGAAAGCTTTGACGGAAATGTGCTTCGGTTTAAGGTTAACGAAAGTGACCTGTTAAGTTTTGAAAAAACTGAGGACCAGGAAATCAAGGATAACTCTTCCCCTACGGGTAATTTATCCGATGTGCCAAAAGAAACGGAAACAACAGTTCCTTTGATGGGAGAAAACCTTGAAGTTGTCACACATGTCACGGAAGATGATATGCATATAACAAAAGAACCGATTAGGGAAACAAAAACCGTTGAGATTGAGCTAACCCGCGAAGAGATTTCTATCGAAAGAAGACCTGTCAAAAAGGATTCGTATTCTAGCCTAACGTCGATGCAATCCTCTGAACAAAACTCTGACTCATCACCGATAGATGGGCCAGTAGAAACCAGAACCGTAATATCAATTCCATTAAAAAGGGAGGAACCTGTAATTACAAAAACCCCCTATGTCAAAGAGGAAATTGTCGTAAAAAAGAAACCCGTTTCAGAAACAAAGTCAATCACTGAAGATGTAACCTACGAAAGGGCAAAATATGACAATAAAGACGGTGTTGTAGAAAACACATAATGGATACCTATTGATTATACCCAAAATATTTTTGTGTATTACAAAGATACTAAAAAAAGGATTACCATAAAACAGGGAATTAGATAAACCCTATTTGCCAAATCAGGGCATTCTAATTAGTGTCCATTTGGAAGCCCCAAAAATCGTAATAGGTTTGCTCTATTTCCAATCTAGTGCAAATAACAAGAGTATGCACATCATATCAGATGGTGTTCATGATGGAATAATATCGGGTGCTCCAAATAGCGTTAGATAAGGGCAAAAAAATGCTTTTTCCCTTTAACATGTTATAGGAAAGAACCCATTTGTTTCGTATGTGTCTATACCATTATACAATCAGGCTAACCAACAGCAACAACAAAACTAGTTAATAGATTGGTTGAAAACAGCGAAGCTAATGGTGGTTAAGAAAACACAGTCTCATGAGACTTGACAAAATGGTTGTTTTCTTTCCTATTGTTTGACTTGTTTTAATAAATGGGATTCGCATTGATGGACACTTCATTGATATAATTATGTTTTTTCAAAAATGATTATGAAAATTAAAATACGAGTGTAATTGAGGTTGCTTTCATAAATTGCAAGTCTTGGCGTGTACTCATAATTCCACTAGAATTATTTGGAGATTTATATAATTTAATTTTTATTGTAACCATGCTTTTATTCATAAATCATGTGCTTTGAGTGTTGCAACAAGTTGTTTAAACACGGAAGTTGATTTTTTACAATACCTGCGGAATAAGTTAGGTAGTTAGTCACCCTTTAATGGAATTGGCACTCCAAGTCTCATTAGTTGCATCACTGAATTCTAGATGAAGCCTTAAGGGGCAGATTCTAATGACTGGATTGATGGAGGTCAACATCTGTGTGAATGATTTGCCAGTTAAGGTAATATTGTTTTCGCCACAAAAGGTTGCTATTGCCTTTACAAGGTTTTTTTCGGTATTAGCGTATTTGAATCTTCACCCAATATATTAAAAACATTTCCTAAAGAATAATTACTTTGGCTGGCAATAATTACTTTCTAGATGCCCATAGAAGAAACGAGGTGGTGCTATTTCGATATTGTATTGCATAATGAAAAAAGAGCCTCTTAAAGATTGTCACATTGATTTATCAAAAGAGTGTTTATTACTATAAATGGAAACGGATTTCAAAGTGGGGGGTTATCTGCTCCATAAAATTATCAATGTGTCTCGCTGTTAATTTTTGTTTTAGCATATATGTGCTTTTCTTGTCGACTCATCTTTTTACATGCTCAAATTATTTTAATTGCATAGACCTTGTCCTTTTTTTAATTTGGTGGTTAGACTATATTCAGCATTTGGACCATTATGCAAATTCTACCATGAATTCTGAATAGATGAGCGTAAAAGTCCATTGCCTCAAATTTTGAAACCATTTTGGCCGAGATCATTTTCCAATCATTTTTGTGTGTTTTGAGTTTCCTTGATGCTTTGTTTCCTAATTCATTATCCTTCGATCACAACTATTCTTATTCTACTGTATTCTTCTAAACAGGTTATACAATGATACTTTTATCATCATCTCTTTTATCATATTTTGAAACTTGGTGGCCGATACATATTCACCAAACGTTCTCTTTATCGTGGAAAATGCTGTCTCGGCTATCCACCTGTGACCTCGCGCTGTTCCATACCTTGAGATAGAGTTCCTTGACGTGTGCAGCAAAATTTTCGTCTTTGATTATTATGCCTGCAAAGAAGTTTTGAGTGTTGTTGCAGTCAATGAGTTCTACACCAGCTTCCTTTCCATCCATGACTATGATGCAAAATGGGATGTCGCATACCTTTCTATCTATTCCTTCATTATTTGGATACCATAGGTCACCTATTACACTAATGCGTTCGTTTTCGTTATTATTGTCTGTCATATTTTTGCCCTGGTCATCTATATCATTAGTGGATTCAATGTCTTTGACTTGAGATTTGAAATATCGGACCATTTTTGTGTCTGCTAATACTTTTACCTTTACTCCGACTTTGGCTTTAAGGCATATTTCGTTTAATAATTCTTCTGAATAAAACCTTGTTGCAATTAGCAGCTCTTTGCTGCACTCCCTCACTTTCTTAAATACTGACGGCATCAATTCGTCATATGACGCTATAATTTCAGAAGCAAATGGTGAAGATAAAGGTGGGGATGAAACACCGTTATTGTTCTCTACTTTGTCGTTATTTATTGCATCTTGAATTAGTTTTAGAATGTCTTTGTCTGAATATTTTTTTTCCTTCTCTAAATTATCAATAAATCTGATCTTTTCTATGTGTTTTTTGTATTTTTCCATTTCAACAACCTCCCTTTGATATACAATAGACCCATAGATTGTATGAAAATACTTACTCCTATGGTTTGAGGACTTTGCTATTAATCCTGCTTCTTTTAATTGCTTTAATGCTTTGTAGTATCTTTTTTTTGTAGGGATGTCATTATGTAATATGTTCGAGTTGGTCTCTAGGCCCTCCTTTGCAACACAAAACATGAGGAGATTGTCACTTTTAGAAAGGATTGAGAAGAGAATGAGCGGTATCTCTATATTTTGTCTATGTGTTGCAACATGATCCATTAAAAGTATTGAATATATATTTTTGAAATATATATACAATATTTAAAATAGATTATAATATTTTAATGCATAAATTACAATTATTTCCATAATAATTTGTTTTGAATATAAAACGATACTGATAGTGCTGAATTCTTTTGGGAAAACAAACGCATATTTTGGCTTTTGGGAAAAATGGGTGAAATGTTTGCTTTTTTTGCAGATTTATGGTGTATTTTGTGCGATAATGTCGTTTAATATTACTGTTAATAGTAACACATAATGTAAAACAGACGTAATATTGTTATCGCTTGAAATAACATTATCTAAAACTCCCGGATAAAAGATATTGTAGATTTTTGTTGATATTTGGCAAAAAATGTAAAAGCGAATCAACCAGTTTTAAAATCTTTATTCGGGAATTACTATAAAAAAAAGAGTTTTTTTTAGGTTTTATGGGAAAACCTATTTTTTATTAGTTGGTTGTACATCTTTGGCTGTCTTGTAAAACGCCTACACAGATGTTATTTTTTGCCACATTTGCATTTACACATGCAGCTATTAAAGTGTCGAGTGCACCGCCACAACTTTGTCTTGCTGCTTCTGCACTCTGTACTCCTAACCCCATTACGATTGGTTAAATTGCAAATGCTGCTATTATTGCTACGATACTTAACATTGTTATTTTTTGATTCATATAATTTCATAGCTAGTGCCATAACATACCTTATTAAGGTAGTTTTTTCTTATATCTTATTATACTATACCTAAAGTGGTTAATAATTATCTAACTCTATGACTTGTGAAATATGCGTAGAAAGTATGTACTGCTAAAATGTTATAATGACCCCAGATATTGTATTTATGTTTATTATCTAAGCCCCATTAGGTAAAGAAATCCAAATATTGTTGTAATTATGTGATGCATTACCTAATAGATAGAATAATAATTCTATCTAATGAGTCACCTGCAAGTAAAAATTATCCTTTATTTTGCATTTATGAGATTAATATGGGATTAGAAAATAAATATCGATGCTTAGTAAGTTTTACAACTTGATACCTTGTGTTAAACCTTTGGAATTGCAACAAGAATAAAGTTGCCTAAATTTTCATTTTCTAAAAAGCGTATTTCATCGGTTATGGATAATCATCAACATAAAACATGTTGGATATCTTTTACTATGTAATTCAATAAATTCGTGCTAAAATTAGAGCCAAAAGGTTGAGAATTAGAAAAGTTGAAAATCTGTCCTGAACTGGAGCCGAGTCGATATGATACTGCTGCATAAACATGTTTTTATGGTATCCATATATCAATTGTTGTTGCCATTAAACCCCTTTCTGCCAGAATGGAAATAAAGGACCTATGGGTAGTAATTATATTGTTAAATAAATATAACGATTAAAATTTATTTGTATACTGCAAACATGGGTAAATGTGATATTTCATTTAAAGGCCTTCGGGGGGATTTGAACCCCCCTCAAGCGGTTTCAACCGTCAATAAACATGACGTCCACAGCCGCCTATACTAACCAGGCTATACTACGAAGGCCACGATTTTAAAATTAAATGTTTCACATTAATATATAATTGTTTTAAAGTTGCCAGTATGTGTGTGTATATGTGTAATTATTATTTATGTCAGATAATCTTAAATGATTTCTTTTTCTGTTTTTAAAACTTATATTTGTATCCGTTGTCATAAATGAAATGAGCTGTTCTGGTGAGGTATATTCCCATGAGATGTCCTCTGATGATAACCTAATTCAGATTACTCCCTCAATAAAAAAAAAGTTAAACAAGGCAAAGTATGGGGTCTTTAATCACTCTGCCGTAGAATTGTGTCACTGGACAAAAAAATCCTTTTCGGATGAAGCCACCTGCTACAAACACAAATTCTATGGAATTTCCACTCACCGATGCATGGAGATGACCCCATGCGCAATGAACTGCGAAAACAGGTGTATCTATTGTTGGAGGCCCACCGAATTCTATGACACCCTGGAAATGCCCTCCCATTTGGTTGATGGTCCGGAATTGATTGTCCATGCCCTTTTGGAGGAGCGTAGAAAGCTGATATCCGGATTTTATGGCAAAAAAAACGCCAATATTGCCAAATTGGATGAATCCCTCTTTCCAGAGCATTACGCTATTTCCCTTTCAGGGGAGCCAACAATGTACCCTAAACTGCCTGAACTCATAAAGTACCTAAAAAAGCTAAGGGCGACAAAATCCATTTTCCTGGTGACAAATGGCCAGGAACCAGATATGCTGCACAGGCTGCAGGACGAGGATGCCCTGCCAACCCAAATTTACCTGTCCACAAACGCCTCCAACAGGAACATGTTCTACAAGATAAATGGCCCAAGGCACAAAGACGCCTGGGAGCGATATCTAAAAAGCCTGGAGTTATTTCAGCCAAAAACAAGAACAGTTTTGAGAGTGACCCTGATACGCAATTTTAACGATGATGAAAAACATTATTCCGAGTTTGCAAATTTGATGGAAAAAGGCTCGCCGCATTTCATTGAGTTAAAGTCATACATGCACATCGGAATGTCTATCAATAGGTTGGAGGCATCCAATATGCTGGAAATGGATGAGGTCAGGAAATTCTCGCAGGGCATCAGCAAGCGTATGTCGGGATTTGTGACAATGGACGAAAGCATAATTTCAAGGATAGTTGTATTGCAAAATGCCAAACGTCCAGTGTCACGCTGGGTTGAAAACTATGCGTTAACATCCTAGCCACAATAACTAGCCCAACTGTTTTTCATTTACCATTCTTTATTCCACTTTTTCTACTATTATGCTGTCTGCATCTAGTTGTTATGGTGGTTGTATTTTAGTTTGTACCACTCTAAAAATTGCCTAAATGCTTTTGATCTGTGGGATATGTCGTTTTTCCTTTGGATGCTTAGCTCGCCGTATGTTAAAGCTTCATTTTCAGGCTTAAAGATAGGGTCAAATCCCCAACCTGACGGATAAATCTCCGTGGCTATGTGGCCAGCCGTTTCACCGCAAAATGTCTCTATGGCATTTCCGTCAAAAAAGGAGAAAACGGACATGAAATGTGCCCTTCTCTTCTCATTGTTCGCAAGCAAATTCAGAATCCCTTTGTTTCCTATGGTTTTAAATGCAAAAGACGAATACACTCCAGGGAATCCATTTAACTCCTCTATAAACAAACCGTCATCCTCTACAATGACTGGCCGTTTTATGCTGCTGAAGGCCTTTTTGGCTTTATCCTCTGCTACCTCCATTATTGAGTCTGATTGTATCTCCTTGATTTCGGGACTTGAAAACAGGATTTTGACGTTTTCCTTGTTTTCCATATCAAAAAGACTTTGTATCTCTAAAAACTTGTTTTCATTACTGCTGGCAAAATACACGAATGTCATCTCGTAATCCTTTCTGTATGGAAATTCGGAGCCTATTTTTTCTTATTGGTGTTGTATATTATTTTTGTTTTTCCAATTTGTGTTGAAAAATGATGGGATTGTGCCAATAACAAAGTTATAAATTTATATTTTGAAAAGATTTAGACATACTAGTTTTTGAACATCGAAAATCTTTTGACAATGTTGTTTTGGCTTGGTGAATTGAGCCTTGCTAGCTGGGTGTTGGCATATGGGGCCGAACACCTTTCCATTAAATTTGGGGCCAAATTTGTTGGGAGAACTTTATTGAGTGTTGCAACCACTCTTCCAGAAATTGCTATTGTTGTCTATGCGTCGTCAGTTGGCCTCTATGAGGTTGCCATTGGTGCGGGACTTGGAAGCAATATTTTGATGATGACACTGGGATTGTCAATAATGCTCATAATAGCCACCACTAGGCTTTCAAAAGCACCGTTAAAACAGCTGGATGTTAGCACCTTTAAGCTAGACAAGATATTTCTTTTGGTTTCGGCAATAATAAGCGCAATTTTGTTAATCGATGGCTATAACTTTATGGACGGTATTGTTTTTATTGGTATGTTTATTGGCTACATTTTGACTGCGTTGTTTGAGATGAAAAAAGAGAAACGAGCAAATAAGCTCAATGTTGTCGCAGATGCATCTTCCGCTCCTGTTGTCCCTGCTGATCCTGCTGATCCTGCTGATCCTGCTGATGCTGCCGCTGCCGGAAAGCCATCCTCTTCCTCATATGCTTCTTCTGAACGCCATCCTGTGGTTGGCAGGTCTGAAATGGCAAAAGCCGCATTGGCCTTTTTAATCGGTACTTTGGGCATAGTTTTCGGCGCTAGCCCGTTTATTTCATCCCTGCAGTCGTTTTCGATAGATGTTGGGATTTCCACAATTGTTTTGGCTGTTATCATCAGTCCAATCGCAGGGGAGATGCCGGAGAAAATCTCTATGATGATTTTGGCAAGAAAAGGTGCCGCCGGTGCGTCAATTGCTATAGCAAATGTTTTGGGCTCTAAGGTGCTTAACAACTCTCTTTTGCTGGGTGTAGCAATATTTGCCGCAATGTACCATGGGGGGTTTTATACCGTAATCGTAAACAGCCCAATGCTGTGGTTTCAGATGATGTTGGCTACATCCATCACCTTGATAGCTTTAGTCCCCTTGTTTAGAAAGACAATAGGAATCAGAGTAGGGATGTTTTTGTTGGCTCTGTATGTCATAAGTTTAGTCTTTCAGTTCTTTATGCCAGGTGAGATTAACGTCCATTAGGATTTTTATTGTAACTAACATTTTTTTGCCAAACAATACAATGTCATTTTTTTATCATTATTCACAAAACAAAATATGGCATTTACGTAAAGTTACTTGAGGGATCAAAAACATCACAACATGCAGCAAATCTTAAAAACAGCCTTGTTCTATTGTTTGTGATGAATTTTGATAAATGTGCTTTAGCAGTGTTTTTTGCA
Source organism: Candidatus Nitrosocosmicus sp. (assembly GCA_037720485.1). Lineage (GTDB taxonomy): Archaea > Thermoproteota > Nitrososphaeria > Nitrososphaerales > Nitrososphaeraceae > Nitrosocosmicus. The sequence goes on along the minus strand of JBBJMN010000053.1, from coordinate 4,738 downwards.
TTTGCAGGCATCATTATCTCCTTAATGATGGCCACCGCTGGTGGTTCATTTGCCCAGGAAAACCAATCATCATTACCTGCCTCCCAGGGTACCGATAACTCTCATCAACGTCATTTTCAGCTTCTAATTTAACAACAGCCGGCAACACAATCTCACCTTTGTCAACCAATGGTGATGATACTGCCGTTTCTACCACTGACGGCAACACCCTGCAGAATGGTTCTGCAAAAGGGGCTAGTGGTCCTTTGGACCCAAGAATGAACATATTCAAGTAATTGCTGGGTCAAAATAAAAATCCCTTGTGATTTTTTAAATTTAGTGTTTGTTTTGAAATAAAACAATTTGTTGTTGTTGTTGTTGTCTTCCTGTAATCTGAAAGCCTTGATATCAAAACCTCCTTAGGATTTTTGGCTTTAGATTTTCTGGATGCTCTTTCAAATACCCGATCTTTTCAAGTATTTTGTCTTTGTCTTGGGGCAGCGTGCCTCCTATTGAATAAACGTTTGATGCATGATTGGCCCTAAAGATTACCTGTCCTTTAACGTCTATGTTTGACACTATGGTTTCCATTTCGCTTAGTATTTCTAAATCCTCTAAAGGCTGAAACGGTTCTTTATACTTTGCATAGAATTCCTTCTCTATGTTGGGTTCCATGTATAATGTTAGTGCCCCAAGATAGTCTGGCTCGATCTGGCTGATAACACTAGAAGTATCGACAGCATGGCAATCAGAGTATTTCTTTCCGCCCAGCCCCAATATTATCATGCATGAGAGGATAAAGCCATTTTTCTTTGCCTTTTTGCAGCTGTTTATGATCATTTCACTTGTGGCGCCCTTTGTTACCTTTTTTAATATGGTGTTGTTGCCACTTTCTATGCCTAGATATACCATATCGAGGCCAGATTTTTTCAGAGATCTCAGTTCCTCGTCCGTTTTCTGCAACAGGTTTTTTGGCATGGAATAGCAGGAAATCCTCTCTAAATGCTTAAAGTTACTTTTTATGTGCGACAGTATGTCAATCAGGGTCCCTGTTTTTACGTTTAGCGCATCCCCGTCTGCCAAAAAAATTCTGGTTACGTTTGGCTGCATCTTTGCCATGGTCTCTATTTCACTTTTGATTTCTTCAACGGGTCTCTCAAAATATTCCTTTGTTCTGTACATGTTACAAAAAGAACATTCGTTAAAGGAACATCCCAAGGTTACCTGAAAAATCAGGGAATTCGCTTCGGAAGGCGGTCTGTATAGCGGATAATCATAAACTAATTCCATACAATCATCTTATACTTTAATTATTATATTAATAATTTCATATGGCTTGGATGGTCGCAAAATGATGATTATGGGTCAGTTCGTCGCGAGGTCATCATTGTAAACACTCAGACTGGAGCAGCTAAACACCTCATCCCCACTATACAGGTATGTTTGTGGCTTGGGTAATATAGTTTTTTATTTTATTTTATTTTTTATCTGGTGTGTTTGTTGTGCCTTTCCTTTTTTTTGTTATAGGATTATCAGGTCTTTGCTGAAATGGTGAAAGTTTGCAAATCTATACCCATCATTGCTGTCGTTTGATTTTCCATTTTTTTTTGTTATCAATAAACTGTCCTCAATCCTTACGCCAAGTTTGTTTTCAATGTATATCCCGGGTTCTATGGTTATTGCCATGTTTTCCCTGATTTTGATTTTGGAGTTTGGCCTTATCCATGGCGGCTCATGAACCTCAAGTCCGATTCCGTGGCCAGTCGAATGTGTGAAATAATCGCCCAGATTGGCCTCTGTTATTGCATTTCTGCAGCATGCATCAATGTCCCCTAAATCTGTTGTGTTGTTGATGTGTTCAATGCCTTTTTCCTGGGATGCTTTTACTGTTTCATACACTTTCTTCATTTCCACTGTCATTTTGCCTATGCCAAAGGTTCTTGTGGCATCAGAAACGTAGTGATTGTAACTTAAGGTAAGGTCTATTACTATCAGTTCTCCTGACTTGATTTTTTTGTTTGACGTTTCAGAATGGGGAAATGAGCCGTTTGGCCCACTTGCTATAATTAGGGGATTGGTTGTGTATTGGTATGTCGGAAACCTTGCCCCTAACTTCATTGCTTCATAGACCAGGGTCGCTTGAATCTGTTCCTCTGTTGTGTTTTCCTTTATTTCTTTTGTGGCAATTTCAAATAATCTGTCTATTATCTTTGATGCATTGTTGATGTTTTCTATTTCTTGTGTGTCTTTTATTTCTCTTAGATTGTATAGCAAGTTGCTATCAATGACCATGTTTTCATTCCCTGTTTTTTTTTGTATTTTGTTTATGGCGTCAAAATCATTGCTATCCGAAAATACAAATTCATTGTCTTTGATTGTGTTTGTGGTTGTGTTGATTAGTGTTGTTCCCCTCTCTGATGGTATTACGTCGCAATCCCTTGAGGTGTTTAGAGCCCTGGTGTATTCTAGTTTGGGAACTACAAGTTTTATTTGCGAGCCATCGCCTTCAGATAATATTGCTATTCCCTCTCCCCAAAAATTTGTTAAATAATAAATGTTTTCTGGCCTAAAAAGCAGTATTTTTATTTTCCTGTCGTTTCCTCTTGATTTTCCTCCTTTTTTACTCAATAGTTCTATTAGTTTTAGTCTTCTGCCGTTATGCAACAATGTTTTTTCTCTTCGTACACAATGAATATTATTGTTGTTTTCTAATTACTTATAAATAACGGCTAAATCTGCTGTTTAATTGAAAGTTGCTATGGAATATCTAGTTATGTTACCTGGTCCCACAAATGTTCCAAACAGGGTTATGAATGCAATGCTGGCTCCAATTATAAACCACAGAAGTGAGGATTTTAGAACCCTTTACAAATCCATAATTGAAAAGACTCAAAAACTTTTTCAGACGGAAAGTGATATTGTATTGCTGTCTGCATCAGGCACTGGTGCCGTAGAGGCTTCTGTTGTTAACCTGATAAAAAAAGGCGATAAGGTTGTGATTCCGGTCAATGGTGAATTCAGCACAAGATTGGCCGATCTGATTGACAGTTGGGGGGGACAGTCGATTAGAATAGAATCCCAATTTGGTGAAAACCCGCCATATGAAAAATTTGAGCAAGCATTTGATGAACACAAGGACATAAAGGCACTTTACGCAGTCTATAACGAAACATCCACAGGGACAACAATTCGCTATATGGATAAACTTGGTGACTTGTGCGCAAAGAAAGGGTGTTTCTTTGTTGCCGATTCAGTTTCTATATTGGGTGGGGATGAGTTACCCACAGACAAATGGAATGTTGATATCTGTATCACTGCATCACAGAAAGCTATAGCCGCGCCACCTGGAGTTTCACCAATATCCATAAGCCAAAAAGCTAAAAAATACATTCAGGATAACACTTCACCTATATTGTATTTTAACCTGAAAAGGTATTTCAAATACTATCAGGAGCATTTTGAGACTCCGTTCACTCCGGCATTGCCCCTTTGTTATGCTTACAGCGAAGCCCTTGATATGATTTTAGAAGAGGGATTGGATAGGCGTATAGAAAGACACAGGCAATGTGCTGATGCCTTTTACACGGGATTGGGCTCAATGGGTTTGTCGCCTTTTGCAAAACCCGACGCAAGAAGCAACCTTGTAATAGCGGTTAACTATTTGCCTGGCATTGATGATAAAAAGTTCAGGGATATTTTATCAAATGAATTTAAGGTACTGGTAGCGGGTGGCTTTGGCAATTTAAAGGGCAAGGTGTTTAGAATAGGTTCTATGGGAGAGGTAAACAAATACCACGTCATGAGAACCCTATCTTCTGTGGAATCGGCTTTAAGAATGCTTGGAATCGAGGTTCCAACTGATTCTATAAACAAGGCTATGGGAAAGTTTACATAAGTGTGTTTTCAATCACTGTTGCCTGAACCCTACTTACCTCTATATTTACCTGTTTTTACTGTGCTTTTGTACTTTGTTTGTAACTCACAAGCCGTCTTCATTTAAGATTTTTGAACATGATGGTCTATTCATAAGCAACATAAAAAGAACAATGAAAATATTCAATTCCGTTTTCTTTTTCTTGCCATTCTATATGTAATATGAAAGGACACTGTTGTTTGGCGTAAATTTTTTTTGTCAAACTTAATATTAGGAAACTTTACAGCGATTTTCATGACGTTAGAGAAAGGTTCTCTTATCCTGTTAGATTATACTGCTAAGATTAAAGATACTAATGAGGTTTTTGAGACAACTAGGGAAAATGATGTGAAAGACTCTGAAGGTTTTGATCCATCCAGAAAATATGAACCCCGGTTGTTGGGTGTAGGTGAAGGCTGGGTGCTAAAGGGATTGGATGATGCGTTGCTTAACGCCAATATGGGTGAACCCATGAACATCGAAATACCACCAGATAAAGCATTTGGAGATCGGGATCCCTCTAAAGTAAGAATGATTCCTTTGCGTAAACTGGGTGAAAAAGCCAATGAGGTTGGGGTTGGGGATGTCATAGAGCTGGACGAGAGAATGGGAATTGTACGTTTTATTGGTTCAGGACGCGTTCAGGTGGACTTTAATCACAAGTATGCTGGTAAAACTTTAATCTATGACGCAAACATTGTAAAAAAAATAGAAAACGATGAGGAGAAAATCACAAACCTGGTGAGGCGAAGGCTCCCTATTGATCCTACAGATGTGCATTATGAGATAAAAGACTCGGATCTTGAAATTGACATTCCCGAAAAAATCTATCTTTTGGATGGGCTC
>JBBJMN010000007.1:0-37829 GCA_037720485.1 Candidatus Nitrosocosmicus sp. | reverse complement strand
ACCGGATGTGAAAATAATAGGAGTTGAATCTGCCGCCTATCCCACAATGAAAAAATCAATACAGGAAAATAAAATAACAAAATTCCAAAATGGGTACACAATTGCCGATGGCATTTCTGTTAAAACCCCTGGGAAACTAACATTTGAACTTGTTAAAAAATATGTGGATGATATTGTTTTAGTTGATGATTTGTCCATAGTGAAAGCAATGTTTTTGTTAATGGAGAGATCAAAAATTGTGGCGGAGCCAGCTGGAGCGGCATCACTTGCGTACCTTATCTCTAACGAAAGAATTAGAACACAGAACAAGAAAAATATTGTTTCTATAATATCTGGTGGGAACGTTGACATGTATCTTCTAGGGCAGGTAGTTGCAAAGGGATTGATGCAAACAGGACGATTGTTAAAGATATTTGTGGATTTGCCAGACAAACCCGGAGCATTAAAAAATATAGTGGATGAGATTTCTAAAGCCCATGTAAATATTGTGGAGGTAGTTCATGATAGACTTAGTTCTAACATACCCGCTGGAACTGTTGGGGTTTATCTGAGCCTGGAGTTTGAAAACAGAGATCAACCCGATTTATTAATTGATTTGTTTAAGAAGCAACACATAAATTTCAAAATCATTAGATAAATGCATCCAAATTAAACCATTTGAAACTACTCGATCATGCTTACCGAATTTTGCATTCTACAAACCTAAAGATGGATTTATGATGCATAGCAATATTCCCTAAAACCCGCTCTATCGGCTGTTATTCCACCTATGCGTACTAAGATAAATTCATTTTCTGCATTCAAAAACGCCTCATTAAACTTTTTAGTATTTCTGTGTAATTTTTCATAGTCGTTAATTGATATTTTGGTTCTCTTTCCTATTTCCTTATCCAAGTTCATTTTGTTTGCTATTTCTTTATATTTCTCCTGAAACACACCTGAGAACACCATGGCGCTACAACCGCTACCATAAGATCCAAACCCTACCCTTTTACTACATAGATCCATCCCTTTATTATATTCAAACTCTACCATGCTTCTAAGGCCCATATACATTGATGCGGTGTAAAGGTTTCCAATTATCGAAGAAGCCTCCAATGATGAAGCCATTTTTTTATCAAAAACTTCTCTATAATAAGGCGTTTTCATGAATTCTCTTCTGAACCTTTCATCTGCTTTCATAAACTCTGTGTCAGCCAGTAATGATTCAATGGTCCCTCTTGGATCCTTTGGGATGGGCTCATCCAATTTAATGTATGCAGTTATGTCTCTCCATCGAGGTAGGTGTCTCCATTCATGTCTTAATAAATAGGCTAAAGCTTTTTCACCCATTTTCCTATATGGCAGATGCACATTAATGTAGTCTATATGATCAGTAATGGATTCCCCTTCCTTGAGTTTTATGTAGCCTTGTTTTATTGCCTTTTCCTTGTACGCTTCAAGTGCTTTTCTTACCTGGATTAGATAAAGTAAATTTGAATAAACCCCATTCACAAGAGGAGTTTCCTTTCCAAAAGGCCTATAAAAATCATATTCGTTTTTGATTATGGTTGATGTCACCTTTTCATCAAAGGCCAATAAGCGAGGATTGTTTTTGATAAGCAAAGCTACAGCACCGGCTCCTTGAGTGTACTCACCGGCTGAACCAATGTCGTATTTAGCAATATCACTTACGATTACTATTGCTGATTTATCGCTATTTTCGCCAGCCCTGATCCAATTTGCATTGTCATAGAGTGCATAGGAGCCACTCACACACGCAAACTTGCATTCTATTCCGCCTGCGTGCTCTAAGGAATCCTCTCCGTAAACTTGTTCTAGCATTCCTATTACAAATGAATTCATAGCTTTTGACTCGTCTAGAGCGGATTCTGTTGCTACATAGATTCTACCTATATCTTGTGGGTTTAGATCGTTTTTTTTCATTACTCTCATGCATGCATTTGCAGCCATGCACGCTGGATCTTGATTAGAATCTGCTAAGGCCATCTTTTTTATTCCAATCCCATATTCTAATTTTTGGGGATCGATGCCCCGTGCCTCAGCAAAGTCTTTGTAATCGATATAAAGTTTTGGAACATAGAGAGCCAGGTCATCTATACCTACTGGCACAATTATGAATTTCATGTCTATACATTTATAAATCTATTTACGATACTGTTGGGTTTTATCAATATAAATGGCGCAAATAATACTTGTTATTGGTGGTTTTATTTTCGTGTATTACAGGATGTCAAATTATGAAACTACCCTCTAAACGCTCGGTGCGAAAATAATGTGAAACAATCAATGTTTTTCTGGTACTCTTTTACTTTAAATTGATATGACAAATCCAAATTTACAATAACTGTCCAAATACTCTCATTCATTTATTGATGAAAATATCTTGGAATAAAATATTATAGTAAATTGATGGGTGTTTCGTATGGTCAGTAATATTTTATAATTTCGTAATTGTTGTTTCTTTCGGCTGGTGTGAGCTCCATTGCTTTAATTGAGTTTATTATGTTTCCAGCTAACAGTTCGGTAGAGCGGGCCCCAGTTGCACTAACTACCTCCTCTCCAATTAAAGTCCCACCAAAATCGTCTGAACCATGGAATATTGCTAGCTGCGCCATTCCAACACCATTTGTTAGCCAAGATGATTGTAAATGATCTATCAGGCCATGGAATATTATTCTGGATACGGATATCATTTTCAATAGTTCAAAACCTCCAAGAGGATACCTTACCAACCCTTTGTCCTGCATTTCTGTTTTATTTGGCTCAAAACTCCATGGTATGAATGCCATAAAGCCATTTGTTTTTCTCTGTAAACTTAGGATTTTCATTAAGTGTCTTGCTCTTTGCTCTGTTGATTCAACGGTCCCATACATCATTGTAGCAGAAGATTTTATACCCGAAAGATGGGCCTCTTCCATTATCCTTAACCATGCATCACTTGATATCTTTAAAGGACTGATTATGTCTTTTACTTCATCGTCTAGAATTTCAGCCCCTGCACCCGGAAGGGAGACCAAACCTGATTTTTTCAATCTCTGCAAAACTTCCTTGGTACTTGATCTGCTTACCTTTGAAATCATGTCTATTTCTGATGCGGATAATCCATGAATGGCTACATCGGGGCATTTCAGGCTTATTGTTCTAAAAATTTCCTCAAAATATTCGATATTTAGTTTTGGGTTATGGCCACCCTGGAATAACACTTGTTTTATGTCATAATTTGACTTTGCAAAGATTATTCTCTTTAATATTTCGTCCTGTGATACCGTGTACGACTCCTGGTGGTTTGGGGGTCTATAAAAGGCGCAAAATTTGCAATTGGTAATACACACATTGGTATAATTAAGTATCAAATTATTGATAAAAGTTACAGTTTTTCCAAACTGAATTTCCCTAAGGTAGTTGCTTACTAATCCAATATGTTGTATGTCCTTTGTCTCTAAAAGGCCAATCACATCATTGAGTTGTATATCGTTTTGATTGATGATCTTATTTATTATGTTGACAAGATCAGTGTTTTTTGAATAATTATCAATAAATTGGATATTTTGCAAAGAACAATTAATTTTAATCACGGTATAATTTATTCTTTGATTTAGTGTTTTCTATAACCACCGTAAAAGGAAAAAACCGTTTAAAAGCACTTATATTTTTTAAAGTATTCAGACTATTAATTGTCTAAAACTATTATCAAACCCACATCATCGCTAGAAAAAGTCCTCTCCGGTGAGGAATTAAATTTTAATGATGGATTGGAATTGATAAACGAGGAAAACCTATTCTTACTGGGTGCCGCAGCAGATAGAATAAGAAAAGATTTGGTTGGCGATAACGTGAGTTTTGTTTCCTCTTATTATTTGAATTATACAAACATCTGTGTTGCAAGCTGTCAGCTATGTGCATTTTATCGAAGGGAAAAAGATGATGATGCATATACATTGACTCCTACACAAATTGTTCAAAGAGCAGAGATTGCAGTAAATGATTTAGGGGCTACAGAGCTGCATATAGTAGGAGGGTTTCACGCAAAGCTTGATATTGAATATTATGAAAATATGTTTAGATCGATAAAACTAAAGTTTCCAAAAGTCATAATTAAAGCGTTAACACCCGCAGAAATATTCTTCATTTCTAAAGTAACCCGTAACTCCATAAAAGAGGTGCTCGAACGACTAAAAGACGCAGGGTTAGATGCTCTTCCTGGTGGAGGCGCCGAAATTTTCAATAAACAAACCCGCGACAAAATTGTCCTAGGAAAATGCTCTGGAGATGAATGGTTAGACACTGTATACCAGGCCCATAAAATCGGCTTAAAAGGCAATTGCACCATGCTATTTGGGCACATTGAAAAACCTGAAGATATAGTAGATCATCTAATAAGATTACGGGAACTAAATAAAAAAACTAAAGGTTTTACTACCTTCATTCCTTTGAAGTTTAGTTTGGAAAATACCGAGTTAGAGAAACAGCATACCGTCATTTCAGAGAGTCCCTCTACTTATGACTTAAGAGTAATCGCGGTATCAAGACTGTTACTATATAAGTCTTTACAAAATGTTTCTGTCTATTGGGTGGCCTTGGGAAAAAAATTAGCACAGGTGGCGCTTTGTTATGGTGGCAATGATTTGGTTGGAACGGCCTTTTCTGAAGAGATTTTTAAAGCCGCGGGTAAAGCAAACCATACATCGGTAAACGAATTAAAGTTTTTAGTAAACGAGATAGGTAGAAACCCAGTCCAGAGAGACACATTTTTTAATGTTATTAACTAACATATATGCAAGAACATAAATAATTATTCTTCTTTTGTGGTGTTTTATTATTTTAAGCTGTGTTTTGTTGATTTTTTTATAGATAAAAACTAATATTTTGCTATTTATTTGTTGTCTATTGTTGGCCAATAAAAATAAAAGATCATATTCTTTAGCCAATAGAAAAGGACTTTACCTTTCTGTGCTAAGTGGCGTCTCTTTATTTCTTATTTTTTACATATACTCCAAAAACACTGCTTCAGAAAATGCGGTATATATAAACCAGACACTTTACAGTTTTGCCTTGTCGGTGTTTATTTCTTTTTTTGTTTTTCTTTCTGTTTTCCTCATAGGCATAAAGTGGGCCTTTTTCCCAAGAAAAACCGGTGAGTCAAATCCTTCAAAATTGATGTATCATGTTCAACACGCCATCAAATCAAAAAAAAACAAAATGCTCTTTCTTTTTATGACAATCATTTATTTTGTTTTCTTTGCTTTTCTGTCAAATATTTTTATTTTTTTTAATGCTGATGGCACCATATTTTCGTTATTTCCAAAAACATTGACTAATGACACACATTCTGCAAATTCTACCCTACACGGTAACTCAAACAACGGGCATAAAGAAAATGATTCTCAAGGCCTGACAAGTCGTATTTATCCTAAATATAATCTAATAATTTGCTGCAATTCTATAGGCTATGTCCCAATGTTAATACTATCAACCAACAGTGCTTTTTCTATTCTCTTAATTCCAATCAATTTTCTTTTGGGTGTTGTTATTTCCATTTTAGTTGGTTTTAATATAACTTTTAATATTTATCTGATTGGGCAAATAAAAAAATTAAACCTGTCTAAAAGAAATTTTTTCGGTATATTAGGCTTAACTTCGGGTTTGTTTGTCGGTTGCCCCACCTGTGCTGGAAGTTTCTTTTACTCGTTGGCAGGATTTAGTTCCCTAATCACATTCTCATTTTTAAGCGTGTATCAAATAATATTTGTTTTTATAAGTATACCTTTGTTAGTGCTTTCGGTCATGTTTATGGCAAAGTTTTTGCAGAAAAATTATTTGGAGTCTTGCAAAATAAAATAGAAACAAAGGGGGGGGTGGAGGAGGGTTATTCCTTGTCTATAAATTCATCCGGTCTTGGGGGCTCTGGGTTTAATCCTTTTCTTTTTCTTATATCTGCAACTATGGTCTTAAAAACTGATTGAGGTATAGGTTGCCATGTCTTAAAATAAGTGCTCCACATAGCCTTACCAGCAGTACCACCTCTCATCAATTCTGAAAGGTCAAAGGTTTCAGAGGCTGGAACCTCACCTAGCATGATCGCAATTATTCCTTTTTGATCAACCTTTAACAATTTGCCCCTTTTACTGGAAAGTATTCCGGCCACAGTGCCAATTTGTTCCTGGGGACACTTTACCTCTATACCCAATATCGGTTCTAGTAATACTGGGTCGGCCATTAACATGCAACCAAGCAGGGCTCTTCTTGTGGCAGGCATCAATTGCGCAAGTCCCCTGTGTGCTGGGTCTTCGTGGGGTACAAAGTGATGCAGAACAAAACGCAGACCCCTCACAGACTCTTGAGCTATTGGCCCAGAATGTATAACGTCATCAAACCCAGACTTTATAGAATCCATGGATTCCTGGACAAACTGAACACCCTTTGTTTCATCTGATAGCATATTGCCGCTTCTGTCTACTGTTACTACACTTCTTGCATCATCAGTACTCCAGCCTTTTTCTCGTAATAATCTTGATAATTCCTTCTTGTCCATGTCTTCTCTTATTGTGCCATTTTTTATCATCTCAATAACCTCTTCACTTAGCGGTTCTGCCCTCATGAAAATTTTATTGTGTTTGTTTGGGGATTTGCTCATAAGGGGTCCTGTCCTTCCTTTTATTGTTTCTCTGTAGTTGATTAAGGGCTGGGTAGTTTTGACATCCAATCCGGCTTCCTGCAATAGGGAGGACGCAATTTCAAGATGCAGCACACCCATTCCTGCCATCAACGTTTCTCCAGATTCTTCATTTATCTTTACGATGAGATTGGGGTCTTCTACCGTAATCCTTCGCAATGCTTCTACAAGCTTTGGAAGATCTTTGGGATGTTTTGGTTCAACTGCAATTGTAACCACCGGCTCAGAAACATATTTGATGGATTCAAATGGGTTAACCTTTTTGACCGTTGATATTGTTTCCCCTGCCACGGCATAATCAAGCCCAAGTAATGCGGGAATATTACCACATGGCAAGACACTTACTACCTCACGGGTATTGCCCATGTAGATATTTACGGATTGAACCTTTCCTACCCTCTTGGAATCTATCAGGTACACCTCATCACCATCCTTAATTGTACCCGAAAATAGCCTACCAGTTGCAACTCTTCCTGCCTGGGGATCAACATTTATCGTAGTCACCATCATCAATGCAGGACCTTTCTCGTCGCAATTTATCAGAGCCTTTCCAATATCTGAATCCAAATCACCTTGCCATATCTTTGGTATCCTATACTTTTGAGCAACATGGGGTGGAGGGTGGTGTTGGACAACCATACCTAAAACAGCATCATGCAAAGGCGCTCTTTCAGCCAATTTCTTTATCGCATTGGTGTCAGTTGATGTATACGCATCGTAAACATCTTTGAAGCTTATACCTTTTGTTTGGGCAACATGAAAATTAAATCCCCATCTGTCTTTGGCTGAACCAAAGGCAACAGAATTACCTTGAATACTTACTTTCCATTTTTCCTTTATCTCTGGTTCTGCGTATAAATCAACCAATCTGTTGAATTCGGCAATAATATTGGATAGCCATTTTTGCATCGCTACCGGATCTAATCTCAGTTCTTTTACCAATCTGTCAATCTTGTTAATGTATAAAACAGGTCTAACTCTTTCTTCTAAAGCTTGTCGTGTAACTGTTTCTGTCTGGGTCATGATTCCCTCAACTGAATCAGAAACAACAACTACTCCATCAATGGCTCTTAAAGCTCTGGTCACTCGTCCTGTGAAATCAATGTGACCTGGGGTATCTATCATATTTATAACATATTCCTTACCTTCATCGCTTTCATAAAATAAGGTGACGTTTGCCCCTCTAATTGTCATCTGCCTGTTTTGCTCAAGTTTCATAGAATCGAGGGCAAGGGCTTGTCCTGCTACACTCGGGGAAATAATTCCAGATGCGGCCAATAGGCTGTCACTCATGGTGGTTTTCCCGTGATCAACGTGAGCAATTACACCAAAATTCCTAATTTGGTCTCTGTTTCCGATAATCCTAATAATATCCTGTGTCGATTTAAATTTCGGCATGGTATAAATCAAAAAAGTTTTTTTAGGATTATTAAACGTTCCTTGTTAATTATCTGAATATGTCTCCATGAATCAAATGCGAATATTTGTCTATCAGATTTTTCTTTTTTGGTAATTTAGTGGTTATCGGGTTTTTAACTTTTATAATTAACATAGGTATACCAAAAAAATGTTATATAATGGCTATAAAAATAAGGGTAGGACACACACCTGATGCTGATGATGCTTTTATGTTCTATGGTATAGAATCCGGTTTAATTTCCACAGGGGAGTTTCATATTGAGCATGTTGTGGAGGATATAGAAAAATTAAATGAAAAAGCATTAAATCATGAGCTGGAAATAACTGCTATTTCAGCCCATGCCTATGCATACCTATCTGACTATGTGATATTAAATAGTGGAGGAAGTTTTGGCATTAACTATGGGCCGATAATAGTGTCTAAAAACCACCCTATTGAAAAAATAAAAGAGGGATTAATTGGAATACCCGGGACAATGACATCTGCCTATCTATTGATGTCAATAGCATTTGGTAAACTAAACTGTCAGCAGATGCTTTTCAGTGAAATTCCAAATGCGGTGTTGCTTGATAAGGTTGACTATGGGTTAATTATACATGAATCTCAAATCACCTTTTCCGAATTGAACTTAAACAAAATATTTGATTTGGGTATTTGGTGGAATAAAAAAACTAATGGTTTGCCTGTTCCATTGGGAATAAACGTTGCCAGTACCAAGCGTCTTAGTTATCGTCAAATAGTTGAATTTGACAACATATTAAGAAATTCTATTATATACAGTTTGGAAAATTTAGATAAAGCAGTTGACTTTTCATCCAAATATGGAAGAAATACATCCAAAAAAACGCTTTCAAAATTTATTAAAATGTATGTCAATGACTTTACAGTTGATATGGGGGAAGAGGGAAAAAACTCTATTTCTGCACTGTTCCAACTGGCAAAAACAAGCGGTATTTCTGTTAAAATCCCTGAAATAAGGTACAGCAGCTAAACTGCTAACTGCTGCAAATTTTCAACCATTGATTTTGGCTTTTCTGTAAAAAAACTGGATTGCCTAAATTTTGGTATGTTTGTTGCAAAATCATCGATAAACTAAATAATCCGCAGAATTACTTGATTAAAAGTTAATGTTATCTGGATCTGGTGCTGGTAATACGCCAAAGAACAACAACTATGATGACAGTGGTGAAAATTTTTGGCATATGGTTGAAAAGAAATGGTTGAGTTTTTGGGACGAAAACAAAACAAATAATTCGGATACTGATTACTCTAAAAAGAAATTCTTTATCACTGTGGCCTATCCGTATCCTAATTCTCCCCAGCACATTGGGCATGGCAGAACCTACACCCTAGCTGATGTTCATGCCCGGTATTTTAAACTAAAGGGCTTTAACGTACTATTTCCTATGGGATTTCACTATACCGGAACTCCAATATTGGGTATGTCAAAAAGGGTACAATCAGGGGACATTGAAATTATTGACAATTTTAAAAACATCTACTGTATTGACGAGAATACAATACGCTCCTTTGGAAATCCGTTAAATATTGCAAAATACTTTCACAATGAAATCAAGTTAGGCATGATTGAGATGGGCTATTCAATCGATTGGAGAAGGGAGTTCACTACAATTGATGCAATATATAAAAAATTTATTTCATGGCAATTCAAAACCTTAAGGGAGATTGGAGTAATAGAACAAGGCTCTCATCCTGTTGGCTGGTGCCCAAACGATGAAAACCCCGTAAGTCAGCATGATACTTTAGGGGACATCGAACCATCATTTACAGAGTATGTCCTAATAAAATTCCAATTATCCGATGAGGATATGTTTATACCAGTAGCAACGTTACGACCTGAAACCATATTTGGTGCTACCAATTTATGGATAAACCCTGAAGAAACATACCTTAAAGTTCTGGTGAACAATAGAGAAACTTGGCTACTAAGTGAACCAGCATCAAAAAAATTGGGATTTCAGAACTCTAACATAACAATTCTTTCTGAGATAAGGGCCTCTAGTATGATAGGACGGCATGTTCATAATCCACTAACTGACTCCATGATGCCGATATTACCTGCGTCTTTTGTCACCGTAAATGAGGGCAGTGGAATAGTGATGTCAGTCCCTGCCCATGCCCCATTTGATTTACAGGCTTTGATTGATATCAAAAAACCGGGTAACGCACCGCTAAATGAAATAGATGTCAGTGAAATAAAACCAATAACAATAATTGACTCTTCCTTCGATAAATAAAACCCCTATCAAACAATCTTCTGATTTCAAACCTGAAAATCAATCATCAATAATACCCTCACAGGTTTTTGTCAACAAATACTCTATTAGAGATCAAAATGATCCTAATCTGGAAAAGGCAACTTCTGATTTATATAACTTGGAGTTTTATTGGGGTAAAATGAATGACAAAACCCCGATATCCGGTACTTCCGTTTCAACAGCTAAAGAAAAAATCAAACAACAGCTCATAGGATCAAACAATTCGGTAATTTTTTACGAATTGACAAACCATCCCGTATTTTGCAGATGCGGATCTATGTGCTACGTAAAAATTCTCAATAACCAATGGTTTCTAAACTATGGTAATAAAGAATGGAAAGCATTGGCTAGCAAATGCTTACACCAAATGGATATAATACCAAATGAGATAATCGGGGAGTTTGAAAATGTTTTTGAGTGGTTACGGGAAAGGGCTTGCGCAAGAAAGTCTGGGCTTGGCACAATCCTCCCTTGGGATAAAGATTGGATTGTTGAAAGCCTATCTGATTCGGTTGTTTACATGATCTATTATATTATTGCAAAATATGTAAACACAAAAGATTTGGAAAACTATGCGAATTTTATAGATGAATCTTTTTTTGATTATGTGTTATACAATAAAAAAAACAATTATTTTGATAAAATAAAAGATGACGGAAGCATTGTTATCTCACCTGATGGGGACTTTGATAAAAAAAGCGACAACAATGGGGAGGCGTTTTTGGAGGGATTTCTAAAAATATCCCACGAAATAAAAAGCGAATTCGAGTATTACTATCCGTTGGATTCAAGGCACTCCGGTAGGGACCTTATACCCAATCATCTTTCGTTTTTTATATTTAACCATGCCATACTGTTTAGGCCAAACCTTTGGCCCAAACAAATCGTTGTCAATGGTTCGGTCTTGATGGATGGAAAGAAAATGTCAAAATCCATGGGAAACATCATACCGCTTAGAAAAGCAATCAAACAGTTTAGTGCAGATTCAATAAGGGTGGCAATGCTGGTTTTAGGTGAATTGTTGCAGGATGTTGATTTCTCTTTCTCTGTGCTTAAAGGCATATATTCAAAAATAAATGATGTGTATACGTTTTATTGCAAATTCTATAATGATAACAAAGCACTCATAGAGAACATAGGTGACAATGATGACAAAAAATACTCTTTTGATTCGGTTAGCTTGGGGTTAGAAGACCTGTGGTTACTTAGGCGAATCAAATATTACATAAAAGAGATTTCAAATTCTTTTGACAGGTTAAAAATAAGGGAGGCCCTAAACACCGCCCTTTATCTAATGGATAAAGACTTTGATTGGTATGAAAGAAGAAAATATGCTAAAATGGGGATGTTATACCAAAACGAAAAAGATGTATTTATTATCCATCAGTTTTTAACAAAAAGGATTAAACTTCTATCACCTTTTTGCCCCTTCCTTTCAGAGGAATTATGGCATACATATGGTAACGATGATTCCATTTTCAATAGTTCATGGCCGTCAATTGAGGGTGAGTTGGCAAATGATAGCGTATATGAAGAAAATGAAATGTTTATATCAAATATAATTAATGATTTAAACAAAATTATAAAGGTAACAAAAAACATTTCTATAAATAAAGTTTTCATCTATCTGTCTTCGGAAGATAAAAACCATTTGTACTATGAAATCTTAAATATGCTGGTCTCACAAAACATCAACAAAAACTTTGGTGAAGTGATGAAACTGCTATTGTCAAACTCAGACAATGATATTGAGAAACAGATCATTATTAAGAACAATACTGACTTTATAAAAAAAACACTTGATGACATCCTTTCCTTGACCCCTGTTGACAGGGAAAGGAGATCTAATGTCGGTAAATTTGATGAGCTCAATCCGCTTTATGACGCTGTATCCCTATTATCAAAGGAATATAATGTTTCTCCCGAAAATATTTTTATCTATAGGGAACGGCAAAAAGAAATCATAGACCCCGGTAATAAATCCAAATTCTCAAGGCCATTCAAACCAGCTATTTTCATCCAATAAATCTGCTTGTTTCCTTAACCATATTTAATTATTTTTGTAATTCTGAAGTTGCCTTATCCTAAATGCGTTTAATAATTAAGGAAACTGTGACCAGTATATTAACACATGTTGCAAAATATAGAACAATTTATACACTTTTGATTGGAAACTGGGTTACAGGTTGATGTTGATAAGGATCTTATTGTCCATTTAAAGAATTGCCATTTGATAAACTAAATTATTGTCCTAATTATTGTTATTGTTGCTATTGCTTTTTTTGCTTTTCCCGCTGTTTTTTGACATACGATACAGACACAAAGTATAAGAAAAATCCGCATACAACAAACACTAACCCATACAGAGATAGCGCTTGCCTGTTTTGAAACGTACCAAGACCAACGATTATTGCCCCCATAATCAATATCGCAATACCTACTCGAGCAGAACCTGGCATTTTGGTGCTTTTTCCTATTCTTTTCTTCATTTTGTATCCACTTTATTTTGGCGCCTATATTCTTAAACTTTGGATTGATGGTATCAATTTATTTGTTGGATTGTGTTGACGTACAATGACTATGAAGGTTGCCATTATAGGAATAGGTGTGGCAGGGGCCTATTTGATGAATCAGTTAAGCAGTTTCCATGATGTTAAGGTCACTGGATTTGAGAGAATGGGGGAGAAAAACCATGATGCTGTTTGTGCTTGGGCAACATGCGATAATGTTATGAGTGGATACGCAAAAAAATGTGGGCTTAATTTTGAGAGTTATGTATTGCATGATGGAAAAAGAATGACTGTTGATTTTGGAAAAGGCAATGAAGAGGGTGATCGTGGTGCTGCTGCTGCTGGGAATGACTGTATGAATATCAACTTGAAGGGTATGGTAAGCTATGACAAATTAAAACTTATTCAGGATATGATAAAAGGAACAGATATAGTTTTCAATAAAGTCCCAGAGAAGAATCAATTAGAGCAAGATTTTGACATGATTGTTGATTCGACAGGATTCCATAGGCACTATTTGCCGAAATTAAAAGACGAGTTATGGATTCCCTGCATCCAATACAAAGTAAAATATAATAAAAATATTCCTTTTGATGACTTTTACCTTAAAGCTTTTCCTTCGCTGTCTGGTTATTTTTGGTATTTTCCTTTGGGTAACGGTTATGCTCACATAGGATCTGGGGATTTTAGGCGAAAGCACACCAATGATTTTCTTGAATTCTTTTTAAAAAAATATGACTGCACCGTAATAAAAAAGGTGGGTAGACCGGTTAGAATAACACCCCCTTCAAAATGCATTCCATTTAGCGATGGGAAAAAAACTGTTGGTGTTGGTGAATCGATAGGAACAGTTTATCCATTACTTGGAGAGGGTATTATACCGTCTACTATTTGCGCGGATATTTTTATTAATAATATGGATAATTTAGATAGTTATTACAAAGAGATATTGACAAAATTTAAGATTTATACGATTGTCTATAACTTTATAAAAATGAAAATATCAAATAACTTTAGCGTATTCAAAAACTTTTTTGATTTGATAAAAATTTATGGCCATATGAAAATGCAGGAAAATAGGTATGGAATGGAAATTGACATTTTGAATATGTTAAAGTTAACAAAAATATGATACTTTATATCCTAATTTTTAACCTTGTTGTTTTGTAATTCGTTATAAACCGACAAAAGGGTAACAAGAATAATTCCAAACAGTGCTACCGCAGTAGAAAGATGAGATGCAACAACTATTGGATTCAATTTAGTTAAGATCATCACCCAACCCAATATTATTTGAGTAGTTAAAAGTACTGATGCAATGATTAATTTAACCTTGAAATTTTTATTTCCAATTCTCAAAAAAGAAAATGCAGTAAATGAATACAAGAATATGGCAACAACTAAAACCATAGATCTGTGGAAATGCTCCAGCAAATACTCTTGAGGCGGGAAGTTAAGCCCGTTAGGGCATGTGGGCCAGGTCAAGCACGATAGGCCTTGACCTACAGATGAGAGATATACCCCTAACATCATTAATGAAAAAATTAAACCCAAAAGCACTAATATAACTACAAGCATAAACCTGTTTGGGAATTGAATCTGTTTGGTAATATTCAATTTAAATTAATGAATTGTGTCTGTTTATCTTATTTTAAATGTTTATTTCCATATTGAATACCTTCTCTAGTGTACGCTTTATGCATATTATAAAATATTGACCTTTACTTGAATATTTCATTATAATGCGTGGCAAATGCATTTTTATGAACCCCGTCAAAATTTAGGATATTCAGCAACAATGCTGCTAACCATTCTGAACTGATTTTCTGTAGAAAACTCTTATCTACTGTTCAAACCTCATTTTTTCAAAGATACACGATACGTATGCATCAAACAAAATTAATTATATGATATTTGATATTGAGGCTAGTTTGTTCTTTTGTGTTTTTATTTGCCCGCAAAGAACTCTTTTATTACCTGACTTAAATAAAACTAAAGTACCTCATCTATGAAATTAGATAAAATTAGGCCTGAAAATAAATTTATTGTCTATATAAAAGAATTTGATAAATATGATGAGAATGGTGAACCCTTGTGTAGGAACCTTAATTGTAATAACGAGGTATGCAATCCCTACAGAAAATATTGCTCAAAAAAATGCAATAAAGAGTTTATAAAATGGTATAACTCTAACTTTTATTGGAGAAAGGTACGAAATAGCGTTTTAAAGCGAGATAATTTTACCTGCCAGGTATGCGGGATAAAACTACACAAAAAAAAACGTTTCAATAAACTAAAACAAAATTGGCTTGAATGCGACCACCTTGTGCCCAAATCACATTATTATAATTTTGGTTATAGATTTGACTCGCTCGAAAACAAAGTCAAAACTGTAATGGAGTTTTTACATAATAAAGATAATCTAAGAACATTATGCTACAGGTGCCATAAGGAAATAACTATAGCGCACAGAAAGCAAAAAGGATTGTTCAGTTCCACGGATTAGAGGTTACGTTTTTTAGTAACAAAATTGATGCAATACTAAATGTTTATTGTGTTGTTATGTGGGGATTAAATGTTGATTATATATATTTATCGCATATTGCATAAAAAAACCCCTACAAACATATTAATAAACAATTTTGCTGTATATAGTTTTTAGAGGAAAATCCCGGTTAAATTGAGTAACTATGTGGCTGATCAATACCTTGAATTAAAAAAAAGAATTCAAGATGATCATCAAAGAATTGATGAAAGCTATAGGGTGGGTGTTGAGGTTGAGGCTTGTTTACTGGATGATAAGGCACAGCCAGTAAATGCTCATTCATTAATTAAAGATCTAAGCTCTAAATACGATGTTGATTCTGAATACGGAAAATGTCAATTTGAAATAAGGACCGATCCAATATCGATGCATAATCTCTCTAGCATTAATTCATTTTTTGAAGGATTTTTGGATTTTCTTTCCATCTCCATAAAGAAGGTTTATAAAAATAGAAATGTAATACCGGTTTTTTTAGGGGGAAATCCATCTCCAGATATATTTAAAAGAAAATACATAACAAATAAAGAGCGGTATCATGCTTTATACAATTCACAAAGAAAAATACCCGACATAGAGCTTGAGGGGCAAAGATTCAAAGCACGTGATATAGCAACGGCCATACAGGGATTTCATCTGCATTTGCAGGGAAAAAATCCAATTTATACCACAAGCATGTTCAATTACATACTCAATGTAATTCCTTCTGCTCTATTAATAGGATCAAACAGCAGACTGTTTGCAGGCAGGTTATTCTCTTTGTACGCACCAAGAATTTATTTATATAATCACTCTGAACAGCAAACATCTGGCTTTCCCGCTTTACCTCGGTATTTGGATAAGTTGGAGGACTATATTGATTACATTACTTCTGGGTCAAGACCAAATGCAAAAGACTATTTTGGTTTGGAAAAAGACAGGCATGATGATCTTAGAATTAGGTTAAATTCCGAGTATTACCGAGTTGAGACGAGAATAATGTCTGTTCAGCCCACCCCTAGGGAAATGGTTGCAATGATTGAGTTTTTCATTGGGTTCCTTTACAGGTCAATCATGGAGAACAAGCCCCTAAGGCCTCTATCATCCATACGCGAAGAGCGGATGGCCGTAATCAGGTCCGGCTATGAAGCTAGAACCCATTTTGACATTTCAGAAACTGTGAGGTCTCAACTACATGTTGCAAAAAAGGGTTTGATAGACTTGGGTTTGGGATCAGAGTTTATAGGTATTTTGGATAAAAGGTTAAATAACAAAACTTCACCAGCAACTTATGTTTCTAAGTTATGGGAAACAACATACAATGGGAATGTTACCCAAACTGTTTCGGAAATCATTCAGCACGTCTGGGAGAAAACAAAAGTAATTCGCCACTATTATAATTCACATTAAAAAAATATAATGTTAACATGTTTATCTCACATAATAAACATATAATAGATTCCTTACAAAAGGTTAAAAGTGATTAGCGGCTAAATTAATCAGTTTATTGTTAAAATGGGAGGGGTTAATTTTATATGTTTTTTGTAAAAGGAAGTGCGGGTGAACTGACAGGATATGACGACCACTCAGCCTGATAGTGTTGTATTATCCACATCACTGGTTGATGAAAAAATGGATGATTTGATATCTGACCTGCAAATCTTGATCAGGCAGCCCAGTGTCTCTGCGATAAACGAGGGGTTGGAAGAATGCGCTCTGGTTCTATCAAACATGATGAATAAAGCCGGAATCAAAACAGAGTTATTATACTTAGAAAAACCATCTAGCATCAAGAATTACCAAGTTAGTGCATTAACCGTTGCACCTTTGGTATATGGTGAGGTTAAGTCAAAATCAAACCCATCGGGCAAAACAATCCTGTTCTATAACCATTATGATGTTCAGCCAATCGATCCAATTGAAAAATGGGACGAGAACCCTTTCAGTGGAAAGGTTAAAGGAAACATGATTTTTGGTCGCGGCTCATCTGATGACAAAGGTGAGATAATAACCCGGTTGAAGGCAGTTGAATTCTTTTTGAAAAAGACAGGCGATGTTCCCTGCAATATAAAGTTTTTAATTGAGGGTGAAGAAGAGATTGGGAGCCCTAATCTAGACAAGTATTTGTTAAAGTATTCTGAAAAGTTCAAATGTGATTTTGTATTTTGGGAAAGTGGCTATATTGACGATAAAGGGAGGGCAATCATATCACTTGGCCAAAAGGGCATTCTCAATGTTGAATTAAGGGCAAAGGGACCATCAAGGGATGTTCATTCCAGCCTTGCCGTGGCGATTGAGAATCCCGCATGGAAACTTGTGAATGTTTTATCATTGTTATACGACAGTAGGTGCGGTAAGATTATAATTGATGGGTGGTTTGATGATGTACAAAAACTAACTGAATTGGAAATTCAGCAAATATCAAAAGAATTCTTTGATGCTGACTCTTTTAAAAAAGAGTATGGAGTTGACAAATTTGTTAATGATGCTTCTGAAATGGGGGTAAAAAAATCCCTGGCAACAGCGCCAACTTGCAATATATCGGGCTTGTTTTCAGGTTATGTAAATGATGGCTACAAGACAATTATTCCATCAACCGCTACTGTAAAGATAGATTTTAGACTGGTCCCAAATATGAACCCAAAAACACAATTCAACAAATTGGTCTCTTACCTTAGGTCAAGGGGTTACTCTGAAGATCAACTCGAAATATCTTTCATAAGTGGTGAACCCGGATATAGGACGCCGCTAGTTAACGAATATGTCGCTTTGGTTGTAGACGCTGCCAAAAAAGTGTTTAGCGACGTTATTTTGAACGTCTCATCACCTGGCACCGGGCCTATGTATAGCTTTAAGAACCTATTGAATGTTGACTCGATTTGCATAGGAAGTACTGTATTGCTTAATAAAATGCATTCACCAAATGAGTTTACGAACATTGACTTGTTAAACAAAGCAACAAAATGTTTTATTGAAATAATTAGGAGGATGGCCCAAAATAAATAGTGTTGCTAAAGATAACACAAACAAAAATTCAATTGGTTTCCTATACTCATTATTGTTGTTTGTGTCCCCTATTACAATAATAATGCCTGTAATATTTGCAATTAAGTGCAAAAGGCAATTCCAAAAATAGTGTCATTTTGTCTCTTAATTTGGTACCGTTGCCTTAGATGTGGCTTTTGGCAACTTGTTTTCTTTGGCAATTTGAGAAACTTTTATAGATATTTTATGCTATGATATTTCACCAAGATTTTGCCAAATACTTTACTTTTTGATTTGTTGGAAAATCATAATGCGTCATCCTTTAAAGAGGGTATATTTTGATGAATACGCATAGTTTTAAATTGCTTTTAGGATAAATTAATGATTGTGTCCTATCGGGTATAAAAAAAAATAAACTAGCTGTGACATTTAATGTTTTTCACAATAAATTTATCAAAGATTCGTGTGTATTAAATTTGTATTATTAATGTCATATTTTTATTATTGGTAACTAAACTTATATCAACAACAAAATCATCAAAATGAAAGTTAAAAGTAATGCGTGTCAAGCATTAGAATTACCTGAAACTGAACAATTATTGGGTTTGGTTTTCACTTCTGTTGCTGTTGCTGTTGATATTTTCAATGAAGAAAGTTATGGGTATAGTAACAGATAGTGTGTTTTCTTGAGGGATTATTTGTGTAGGTGGGGTATCTGATTTTTCGTAAGTGGAAGACATTCTTTCTTGAGCAATCCCGTAATAGGGTATGGGCGGATTGTAGCCATTGTTTTGAGCAAGATCAATATTTTTCACCCCATTTATTAAAAAATTACCCTCATTTGATAGGATCTCTACTTTTTGCAGTGCGTCATTGAATGCTTCTTTTAACAATCCCTTGAAACTTTCGTTTAGAACTTTTTTGGATGAGGTAAACTCAATACTGTCAACACGATTAGCACCACTATTAACTGCAAAATCGATAAATGATGAAATATTTGCATTTGAGGACGTTCTCAATATTATCTTGTTTAGTGCAGTATATGAAACGATTTTTTCAAAGTTATTGTTTGCGGTATCATAGTTTGGTCTTATTTCAAAATTTGATGTTGAAATGTTTTCATTGGTCAGTCCGTTATTTTTTAAGGCTGTGATTATTTTATCAATTTTTTCTGCATTGTTTTTTCTAGCTAGGTTAGCATTAGCTTCAGTATTTTCTACTGCGAGGGATACCTTGGTTTCATCTGGTGATATTTTTTTTTCAGCTTCTCCAACCACAGATATAGTGGGCTTTTCGATAGGAAATACAAAACCTTGAGCGTATGATGAGGGCAGTTCCACCAATAGTTGTTGTTTTTCCGATAATACAGAAATTAAGAAAAGGGAAGTAACCATGAAGAAAGATCCATAAAAAACGACAATGTTTTGATTGATATCCATTATTTTTAATCGACGATCCATAAAAAAAATAAAGAAAAAGGTTATATAAGATTTGCCAAGGTTTTTATTTTGAATATTTTCATCATTTTGAAATTATATTGAAAGGTTTTTGATATTCCTTGCAAATTGTTTTTTTTACAGTTATCGTCTCTTTTGATTTTGTCTGAAAAATTTACTTAACTAATGCTTGCAAATACAATAAACAATATACATTTTTTCCTTGACATATATTTTAATTGCTATTAGGTATTTGCCAATCAAAAAAAAGTTAATATGTTCTGGAGGTCATCTTTACTTATGTATTAATAACTATTGTGTGATAAAAAAGCCATACAGTTATACTTCAATAATGGCAATACATTAATCCATTAAGCTATAAAATGTTCTTAAAAGGTAGCAACAATGTATGCGTAAATAAAATTAAATTGGTAGAAGAAAGCGGCGGTATTGATTTTATGATGGATCTATAATTGGAATTAAAATCACCAAACTAAAAGTAAATAAAATCTTTTTTATAGAGTTATAATATCCTCGCAACATTACCTATCTTGGCATATGAAAAAAACTGGTAGAAAAATTCCTAAGGGTATTGTAATTATTATCATATTGACCATTATCAGTGGATTGATTTTATTAACCATGTCAATTTTTTCTTTTATTGCATTGATTTCCCATGGACCACTTGCACTAATGGGCCCTGCATTCTTGTTAATTCTTGGTGCAACCTCAATTCTTGTTTCATTTGGATTGTATAAGAGAAAAGGGTGGTCATGGTCATTGCTTTTAATATTGTCAGGATTTGGTGCTGCAGGTTATTTACTTAACATGGTAAATGGAAATGTTTTTTCTATTGTTGGGCTTGTAGTAAATGCAATAATAATATATTATCTGTATAGGCCATATGTACGAAAATATTTTGTGAGGCCATATAAATAATCATTGACTTGGGGCTCGCAAATGCATGTGAATACACAAAGTTTTTCCATTTCACAATAATTTTGCACTGGAAAACGTATTTCATTGGTAACAAGAACCACAATCTTTTATCTATAAAATCTATAATAATAATTATCTTTGGTTATATTTGTATTATCTAAAATTGTTAATTATGGATTTGAATCCTTTAAAGGATTCTGCCGTGATGAAGGCTTCTTTTAATTTGGTAAGTGAAAATGTATGGGTCACCAAATTCTTCATATCAATTTCTTTGGAATTAACCAGATTCATCGCTTCAATCATGTTGTTTGGAGTAGAACTAAAACTACCGAAAATAGAGATTTGATTGTAGTGGATAAAGTTGGGATCTATGCTAAATGTATTTTCGTTTTTTATTCCTGAAAATAAAACTATTTTCCCATTTTTGTTGGCCAGTTTTAGTGCCATATTCAGGGAATTGGGATTATTATTTGATACAAATATGATATTGGGAGAAAATCCGTTATCGGCATTTTTTAATGATTTTTTATATTTTTCCAAATTGTTTTCATCATCTATTAAGATGGTCATATCTGCTCCTAATTTTTTAGCTAAGTCTAGTCTGTGTTTTATTTTTCCCATCATGGTTATGTTTACCTTAAAGAATCTCTTTAACAACATTAGTTGCATTATTCCGATGGGACCATCCCCTAGTATTATTACAGAATCAAAGTCTAGGTTTTTTATCTGATTTATGCTGTTTAGACAGCAGGCCAGTGGTTCTATTAGGGCGGCCTCTTCATTTGAAATGGTATCTAACACTGGAACCGCGCCACCAATATCAAAGATCATTTTGGGAACTAATAGGTACTCTGCAAATCCTCCATCAATAGTGGACCCTAATTCCTTTAGATTTATACATAAATTATAATTTTTATTGTTGCAATACCAGCAAGTAAAACAAGGCAGAATTGGATAAACTGATATCCTTGTTTTAGGTTTAATACTAAAGTTTTTTCCCTGATACTCGTCAACTGTTTCAGCGCAGATTTCATGTCCCAAAATCATTGGTGGCGTAACTTTGAAATGTCCATTTCTAAAAGTCCTGACATCATAGCTACAGACCGAACACGATAATACTTTTAAAAGGCAATTATCATTTGACTTTTTTTCGCTTAAGTCTATATCCTTAATTTGTATATCATTCGGACCGTAAAATATAGCTGCATCCATAAACTATCAGTTTTTTATTTGGTAAATCTATAAGTATTGGATAATTTAAACCAGTATTTCTCAAACACAATTAATATTTTGTATTTTTCCATGTGTACTTTTGACATAACCGACATGTAAAGTAATTTGCTGTTTTTATATTCTGGTCATTTTGATGGATGCTATCGACTCCAATAAAATCCTGGCAACCAAAGAAGCTGTTATATTGTTGACATCAAAATCTGGTGAAAACTCCACAATATCAAGTCCAACAATTCCAGAGGAAATTGCTAGCTTCAAAAGACATATCAAATCTATACTAGAAAGACCGCACGGCGATGGTACGGAAACTCCAGGTGCAAAAGCAGGATCCAGGCAATCAAGGTCAATTGAAATATACCTTTTGCCTTTGTTATCTTTGGATTTGACCCTCTCAGCTATTTTTGATATTCCAATCTCATTGACATCAATAGGGGTAACAAGCTCTAGATTTGTTTTACCTGCGTTTACTAGTTCTTCAGGTTCGGCTGATCTGATGCCTATCATCATGCTTTGGCCAAAATCTATACATTTGATTGAATCTGTTATGACTGAGCCATAATAATCAGTCGTAGATGATACAAAATCTGGGTGTGCATCAAAATAGATCAAGCCCACCTTGCCAAAAAAATCCTCAATTGCTTTTAAGGCAATCGTGGTAATAGAGTGATCTCCACCTAAAATAATGGGTATTTTTTTTGATGAAACCAGATCAAAGATTAGCTGGTAAAGGTTTTCCCTCTTTATGTTTCCATAGTCTAGTATTTTTTTACTGTCAAAACAACCACGCATAGGGCAGATAGGTATGATCTTTCCATTTCTTTCAAAAAAATCCGATTCGTTTGAAGCAATACGGATGATATCTGGACCTTTACTTGTACCTTTTCTCCTGGCATGAGACTTTGATTCATCAGGTACGCCAATTATTACTATATCGGCCTGGGAAATGCTGTCTATGTTGGAATGATGTAAACTAACCATCTATACGAAAGATATTCAATTAATACTCATTATAAAATCGCTTTGAATATGGTATTGTACCGTTGTCCAACTCAAACTCGCATATGCTACCATCTTTAACTGACGCTTTTGACTTGATTGATGATGCCGAAATAAAGTTTAAATGTCTATTAATGTGGTAAGATGCACTATATATTTTGATTTGTTGAAAACAACAATAATAGTTTTGGTTGGGGAATAAAAACAGAATAATTTTTAGTTAACATATGATCAATCATTGATGTTTAATTTTACGTATTTTTATTTGTTAACACTATTGTAATTTTTCATTGCATAGGTAATTGATATTTTTTTGTATCGGTTATGCTTTGGATGTGGAAAAAACTAAAAAAAATTGCCATAAACAATCAATATTGTTTTCGTTAATTTAATAAGAGATTTCTTTATAACTAAAAAACATTAAATATATTATTTATTCATTTATTTATTCTGTACTATGTCTAAGTTTTTTGATCCCCATATCCACATGTACTCAAGGACAACTGATGATTATGAGAGGATGTCTCTATCGGGAATTGAGGTTATTGTTCAGCCCTCTTTTTGGTTAGGATCTCCAAGGACAAATGTTGGAACATTTGTTGATTATTGGGAACACATGATCTCATATGAGACTGTGAGGGCAAAAGAGTTTGGAATAGAGCAATTTGTTTGCATTTCAGTTAATCCTAAGGAATCTTTTGCTCGCCCACTCGCTTATGAAGCAACCGACACTATGGAAAAAATGTTTTTGGATAGGGAAAGAGTTGTGGCAGTTGGTGAAATTGGTTATAATTTAATTAATGAATTGGAAGAGGAAATTTTTGTAAAACAATTGGAAATATGCAAAAATAAAAATATGTTGGCAATGATTCATCTACCTCATCTGGATAAACCCAAAGCAATGGATAAAATGGAGAGAATTTTCAATGAAAATAAATATGATTTCAATAAAATTTTGATTGACCATAACACAGAAGAAACAATACAAAAAACATTGAGCTGGGGTGCTTGGGCAGGATTATCTGTCTATCCGCGCACTAAACTGTCACCTGGCAGGGTCATAGACATTGTTAATAGATATGGTGGTGATAAGATAATGGTCAATAGTGCCGCAGATTGGGGAATTTCTGACCCACTGAGTGTACCCTTAACTGCAAGGGAGATGCGAAAAAATAATTGCAAAAGAGAGGATATAGAAAAGGTTACGTTTTATAATGCATATGAGTTTTATCGACAATCTGACAAATTCACATGGAGAGTATGATTTGTTATGTTGTATCTGTATGGTTTTTACCAGATTAATCGGATAACTATTTAAATAAAAAAACCAAGTTTTTTTTATGAAGCTTGCTTTCAGCTCAAATGCATATACTAATTATTCGCTATCCGATTCTATTTTGGATATATCCCAAATAGGTTATGATGGTGTGGAAATTTTATGCGATGTCCCGCATGCATTCCCCTTACCCTTGAGTGAGGGCAAAATAACAGAAATAAAAAAAGCTTTGACAAAAAACAGGTTAGAAATCTCAAACCTCAATGCCTTTACTCTTTTTGGGGTTAAGGACACATACCATCCATCTTGGATTGAGGCAAATCAAGGCTACAGGAAAATTCGGATCGACCACACCATCAATTGTTTGAAATTGGCAAATCAACTCGGAGCAAAAAATATTTCAATTGAACCGGGTGGCCCTGTAGAATATCCTGACAATAGGGGTGAATATCTAAGAGTTTTTAAAGATGGCATCAACAGTGTTTTGCCCGTTGCAGAAGAAGAAAAAGTAAAAATCTTGGTTGAGCCTGAACCTGGCCTATTGCTTGAGAACTCTAGTGAATTTTTGCATTTCATTAAAGATTTTGATTCAGACTACATTGGCCTTAATTTTGATATAGGCCATTTTGTCTGTGTCAACGAGGACCCATCCAAGATGGTCTTTAAGCTATCAGAGTACATTCATCATTTCCATTTAGCTGATATAAAAAACAAAGTACATAACCACCTTATACCTGGGTTTGGATCCATAAACTTTAAGGATGTTGTAAAATCCATCAATGACATAGGATATGATGGATTTATAACCGTGGAATTGTACCCATACAAAGATAATCCTTCTCAAGCAGCTCAAAGTTCATATGGGTATTTAAAAGAGATCTTAGACTCAAAATAATCATAGACAATAAATCAAAACACGTTGCTTAAAGATTATCTTCAGTTATTTAGAGTACCAAATATCTTCACTGTTCCACCTGATATTCTGGGCGGTTATTTTGTCACTGCAATAAACAATGTACCTTCAATAAATTACTTTGATGCTTTCCTGCTTGTTTTTTCATCCATTTTTCTTTATGTTGGGGGGTTGGTTACAAACGATTTATTTGATATCCACAAAGACAAAATAGAGAGGCCAAATAGGCCTCTTTCGTCAGGAAAGATTAAAAAATCTACAGCGGTTTTGTTATCGGCCCTTTTTTTTGGAGTGGGCGTATTTTTATCGTCACTGCTAACCTTAACCTCTACGTTAATTTCAGTATTTTTAGTGGTAATGATACTATTATACAATTATAAGTTAAAGAACGGTTTGACCAGGCCATTTTTGATGGGCGGAATACGTTCCCTTAATGTAATATATGGCGCCTCCTGCAACATGGGTTTTTTAAACAGCCTAAATGAACCGGCAGATGCTGTTTATGTTTATATGGCATTAACCAATATGTTAGTTTTAGCTATAGCTGTCTTTATCCATGTGTTTACATTGACTTTCTTAAGCACTAGAGAAACCCAACAAGATGATAAAAGCCTTATTGAAAGACCATTAAATCTAAAGCGGGTGTATGTTTGCTATTTACTTTTGTTCACCATAATTTATCTTTTGGGTGTCCATTATCTGCCAAACAAACTCTTGTTTTCAATTTTTTTTGTTTCGTTTTTGTTATTGCTCACTGTACTCTTCTACAATAAAATAAGAAAAAGACAATATGGATTTGAGGATGCACAATTTTTGGTCAAAAATATGATTGTCTTACTTATAGCTCTTGATTCAAGTTTTGTTGCGGGTTCTAGCGGAATATATTTTGGTATTTTATCAATAGGCATGATAATTCCGTGTGTTATTACAGGAAAAAAAGTTCAAATGACCTAATTAACTCAAAACCCAATAGTCCAATCTCATCAAAATATATTCTTTTTATGGTTTATGATAACTGAAAAATTCAAAGTCGGGCCTTTCGGTTATAACATAACAATGCAAAAAATATCCTTAATTGAATTTGGGATTTGATGACAAGCAGTATTTATCTTAAAACTATGTATCTATAATACTTTGGGTTCAATACTCCTTGGGGCTAATCTAAATCGGTCATTTGAATGAATTTTGGGTTGGGTAAGACAACAGGTTTGTTGCAAAGTGCAGGAATGCTGCAGTATTAATGTAAATGGATATTAATATATATACATAGATATGTATATATGATGCTAAATTGAGAATAATGGTACATGTATTTAAATTAATATAATCATATATTATTGGTTTTACAATGATTTGTTTACATATCCTAAATTGGAAAATCAATTCAGTAGAACTTGCAGCGTTAATTTTTGTAAATAAAAATAATATATTGAATGTTATAGGAGATTACCTCTGCTTAAGCCAGTTGATTCTGGATTCCCTTGTATGTAGTGAAGGAAAGTGAGAATTTATATGAATATATTACTTAAAAATTTAACAATAAATGTACTTACTTCTTATGCTGTTTTGATTTAGGACCCGAGCAATACAAATGGAAAAAAAATTAATAAATTTATACAGAGAAAACAGACCATGGGGAAAGTTTGAACGGTTCATTAAAAATGAAAAATGCACCGTCAAAATCCTTTACGTAAACCCCTACTCAAAGACAAGTCTGCAAGTGCACAGAAAAAGGGATGAATTCTGGAAGGTTCTGGAAGGATTTGCTCAGGTTGAGTTGGAGGAGAGGGTATTTGCAGCATCCAAAGGCGACATAATTCAAATTCCAAAAAACCTAAAGCACAGAGTTACCACAGAAGCTAAATCATGCGTTATCATGGAAATCTCATTAGGGGAATTTAACGAAAATGATATAGTAAGGATAGAAGACGATTATGATAGGTTGTAGGTTTGTATTTAGAATCGTGTGCATACCTCAACAACAACAGTTATTTAGTATTGAAAATTTTTTAAATATGGGATAAATAGCACAAATATCTTTAAAAATTAAGATTAATCCAAAGAGGGTAATCATTTTCTAATTTGTTCACAAATAAAAACGACCAATGATGTTGCTTTTGCATTGTATTGATGAGAAATAGGGTGTCCTCTATTACATTCTGATTTATTCAATTTTAATTAATTATTTGGTTATGCCGTTTACAATCATTAATATGATAAAAGAAATTGCAATATGATATAATTAACACTAATTTTATATACGTTCAACTATTCTAACTCCATAGGCATGGCAAAATGTCCTTACTGCAATGAAGTTATTGATTTAGGTCAATTAAAAACAGAGGAATTTGAAGATGGTGATTTGTTGTTTAAATTTATAGGTCTAAGCTGCCCTAAATGCGAAAAAATTCTGAAAATCCAAAAAATTGACTGATATTAAACTATCAGAATATCGTCATTATGTGGTCTTCATGAAATAATTCATCTTTATAGGATGTTTTACAAACCTATTTGCTGTGTAAAATTTGTGTATTCTAAACCTTTATTCCTGTAATTAAAGTCATAATGTATTTTTTTTACCAACCTATAACAAACATTTGTTGAACTAACGCAATATTCTCCCACTTGTTTGTCAATAGTTATAAAAAAAGAACTGTGCGAAAACTACATGTATGTAGTTGGCTGCATGTTTCGCTTTTTTTTATCCGACTACTTTTTTTTATTTCTTAGTATTTTTTTCGCTTCTTTTCATCTTTTCTGCAGAAATAAAGATTGACTCCAAAATGGGCCTTTACCAAAATATTTGTATTTTCCTCAACTTCTTTTATTAGTCCTATTCTGTCATTTTTTGTCAAATATCGAAAGATAATGACTTTATTTTACATTATGTACTATAAGAGTAATAAAAATCAAATTAAAATAAATGAGACGAACATTCAATTTCTTATTATCTTTAATCTATGTAAAAGTTCTAATTTTTACAATAAGAATGCCTTAAAGTTTGAGGAATATAAAATTAATTTCATAATTAATTTATCCATTTTTATAACATTTAAAGAACTATTTGTAAAATGTATGTGTTATTATAATGACTGAGAATCAAGACCATTTCTTTACATTGTGTGATTATTCATAAAAAACATGCAATCACTATAGCAACAAATAGGACCTTGAAAGCGAAACAGAATCATTCAAATCAGAAAGGGTTTCATATGGAAAACATGGGAAGAACCCAAAAATTATTACACAAAGCTGACTGAGATGCACATCATTAACGAAAACTGTAATTTAACCAATGCCTACATAATTTTAAATAAAAAATTGTTCCATTTTCCATATGTCAATATCGGTGGACGAATCCATAGATAAAGAAAACACCGAACCAACCCAAAAAAAAGGAAGAAGAGGAAGACAACCATCATTTCCCATAAATCCCCTTATTCTCAACAGATGGTCCCCAAGGTCGATGACAGGTGAGGAATTGGATGACGAAACCACCATGTCCCTATTTGATGCCGCCAGATGGGCACCCTCATCCTGCAACAACCAGCCGTGGAGGTTTGTCTATGCCAAAAGGAATACCCAATACTGGAACAGGCTTTTTGATTTGTTGGCAGAACCAAACAAGGTTTGGGCAAAAAACGCTGCCATGCTTGTTGTGGTTATATCAAACAAATATTTTGACATCAACGGAAAGTATTCCATAACGCACCAGTATGACGCTGGGGCCGCTTGGGAAAACCTGGCTTTGGAGGCTTCATTAAGGGAATTGGTGGCCCATAGCATACAGGGGTTTGACTTTGAAAGGGCAAGGGCCGATTTGGGGATTCCAGACAGCTTTAATGTTATGGCCATGATTGCGATTGGAAAAAGGGGACCAAAGGAAAACTTGCCAATGAACTTGCAGGAAAAGGAGGAACCAAATGGCAGAAAACCATTGAAGGAAATAGTCATGGAAGGCCGCTTTACAGGAAAATAGATTTGGACATATTGTAAACCAAATAGTTTTTTTATCACCAATCTTTTGGGTCCTTATTTGGACAAGTCTATTGCTCAGATTGCTATGGGACTTTACTTGCTAATAGAAAAGTAATGAAAAGTAATATCTTAGCCTATTTCCATCACTGCTAAAGTGTGACCTACATCCACTAGGGATAAAAAGGATAATTACACACTCAATTTTTCGGATGAATTATGGGATGGGATTAGAATCATTTTACCCCGGAAGAAACCATCCAAAACTGCAGGGTGTCAAATAGTTTCATTCAGAAAGGAGATTATAGGTATTCACCATATTCTCCTTAGCATAAGCCTGAAAATCCACAAATACAAACCCCTGTTAGGGTGCTTTGGTCGCGTTCTATTTCGGGTTCTGTAAAGTTAAGACATGATCTTTCTGTTGTAATGGTATGCGAACAAATCAAGCCATTGTTTCACATGCTTTAGGTTACAATTCTTTTTCCTGCAGGGAAAGTAGTCGTCAAAGCACTCGGTCCTATCCTTGATGTACTGCATTGTCCTCACTATCACGCTTTTCTCCAAAGGGGAATGAATATGATGCCTTAACTTCAAGAAACCGCAAGCTTGAGGGTACCATGTTCCTCCATCTGTGGAACTGGATGCTTTCCGAATTCTTTAACAACTCTTGAGAGAAATCTCTCAGCAACAAACATGTTTCTCTCCTTGGATATGGATAGTGCGAGAATTTCGCTGTTTTTTGACTCAACGGCTACCCAAAGCCAAGTGTATTCTGATCCGACCTTGATTACCGTCTCGTCAACTATGAGTTCGGGAATTTTCTTTGTGAGGATGTATTTTGAGTGTGGTGTTTGTGTATCCAGTTCCAGATTGCAACATGGCTTCTCTTGACAGTATGCAAAAATGAGAGGGCCTTGGCAACGCTTCTGGTTGACAAACCCCGAATGTACAAATACAAACCATGGCCAACATCTTTTGAGGGTGTTATATTTCTGGTATTGGACATACAAGAAATGGAGCATCTTCAAGCTATAAGATTTCCTAAAGTTAACAGGACCCTATTTCTGGTGATTACAATTTAAATAGTTTGTCTTCAAGCAATAAGATTTACTTTATCATAAAGTGCATAAATTTGTTAACTTTTTTTAAATAGGACTCGGGGGTATGACTAATTTGAAAGAATTGGTTAGTTTTTGCCTTTTAATATAACAATATCAAAGGAAACTAGAACAAAATATCATTTACATCTATCATACTAAAGTCGTGGTTTGTGAATACCCGTATATTGCATGGGTTAGGTGCTAACATAGTTATTAGTTTATTTATCCACAGATTGATTTCGTAATAAGGGGATAGAAATGATAATCTTATTTCAGTTTCACTATTAATGGCTATCTCTATAAGCACATAATGGCTTAAAACTTATTGTTGACCAATTTTTTGACCAGTCTGACCAAAAAAATGACCAAAATGACCAAATTATTTTACTTATAAGTGTGTTTGTACATCCATACTTTTTGTATATTTGAAAATTACAAAAACAACAATAGATCGTTATTCAAGGATGGTTAAATGGAAAAACAAGAAATCAATTAGCAAGAGAACTCTGCATAACTGCAGGCTCCGTATCAAAATATTAAAAGAGTGGTATCAGAATAAAGGGCACCCTGAAGCTAAAGTATTGAGAATTTTCTGTAAAGGTTAGAAAATCACGGATGACTATCCCCCAATATGCTAAGGCATTTAGGATTCATCAACTACTAAAAAACCTCATGGTTGAAGATGGGACTAACTGCAATGTTGAGGAGGATCTGGATAACTTTTATTCATTTGTTGTAGAGATATTCAATGAATGCAGGAATTTGGGACCTTCACCAAAACATTTTATTGAATGCATAGGTGATTTGATTGATTTCTCATATTCAAACTTACCTTTGTTTTCTTCTACTGGTGATATGTCTTCTACTATAAACTGTCAAGGTTCTAAAACAATTTCAAATCCCTATAAATGATAGAGAAAGCGGCAAAGATGGAGACAACAACAACAACAACAAAACCAAAAGGCCATTCTGCTTGACATCCCTAACAGATGAACTAAAAAAATATAGTGGAATCAAGATGGCCAAAAGAGAACAAACAGAAAAATTAGACAAATTAAGCAAAGAAATTAATGCATTGGAAAAACAAAAAAAGGATCCCTTTGTCTATTTCAAAAGTGCAAGCTATGCCATCATTATTGCAAATAATAGGGTTTTTTATTGCAAAAAAATATTTGAAGGTTTAGCCGAATATGTAAAAGACAAAATCAATGTTACTAATTTTATTTATTTGCTTTCAATTATTAATTTGATAGGCCTTTTTTCTGGTTTGAAAAGAGAAGATAATAGGGATAATAAAAGGATAAAAACACAAAAAGAAAGGAAAAGGGCGATTAAAGGTTAAAGAATAACGTTATAACCTTATGGTATTGCGTAACTAATCATCAAACAGCATTCTAGATTTTGCAAATTGTAATAATGCATTTCTAGGATTCTATAAATGAGATGTTGACCAAAAGGTGCTATGATGACCTATTAGTTAATAAGCAGTAAAAATACAAAATTGAATGTTTGAATGACAAAACCAATGGTTATGACAGGTCAAAATATGTTATTGTTTTGGATATTGTCGGACTAGATGTTTCACACGTATCCTCTGGATTAATCCCATCGATTGCAAACATTGCAAACAATAACGGGGGTGAATACGGATACCTAAAGCCGGTGTTTCCTTCTGTCACATCTACCGTTCAAACAAGCGTGCTATCAGGAAAACATCCAAATGAGCATGGCATAATATCAAATGGACTGTATGATAGAGATAACTTTCAGGTTATGTTTTGGGAGCAATCAAGCAAATTGGTCCAAACTGATAGAATATGGGATGTTTTAAAGAAAAAGAACCAAAACTTAAAAACTGCGGTATTGTTTTGGCAAAATACAATGTTTGCAAATTCTGATTTTGTAATTACCCCCAGGCCCTTACACCTGGAGAATGGTGGCATGGACATGTGGTGTTATTCAAGGCCACCAAACTACTATGAGGAGGTATCATCAAAAATTGGTGACTTTGACCTAAAAAGCTACTGGGGTCCGTTTGCATCATTCAAATCAACTGAGTGGATATCAAAATCGGTTGAGTTTACCATTGAAAAAAACAAGCCTAACCTACTATTTGCCTATTTTCCCCAGCTTGACTATTCCTCTCAAAAATTCGGTAAGAATAGCCCCCAAGTAAAGGATGACCTAAAGAAAATAGACGAAATTGTTGATTCCATTGTTAAAAAAACTGAGCGAATGGGGATAATTGATGATACCCAGTTTATCGTTTTTTCTGAGTATGGGTTCAATGACGTAAATGACGGAATACCCATTAATAGGGTATTTAGGGATAATGGGCTGCTTGCCACAAGAACAATCAACAACAAAGAGTACATCGACTTTGAGTTCAGTCAAGCATTTGCAATGGCCGACCACCAGGTAGCAAACATATATTTGAATAAGCCAGAGATTAAGAATTCTGTGAAGAAAATACTGGAAGATGCTCAGGGTATAGAGCGGGTTTACGATGATAAGGAAAAGCAGGACCTAAAGATAGATAGTTCCAGAAGTGGGGACCTCATCGCAATTTCAGACAGGGATAAATGGTTTAGCTATTATTGGTGGAATGATGATGATAAAGCCCCCACCTTTACAAAAACTGTTGACATCCACCGAAAACCCGGATATGATCCTTTGGAGCTGTTTGTCGACATGCAGAAAAAAAGCATATCTTTTGATACTCGGTTAGTTAAGGGCTCCCACGGCAGACCTTTTGATTTAAAAACTGGAGAGGGCTTGTCAGCATATATTTCAAATAAGAAAATTGATAAGGATAATCAAGACAGCATATTCCAAAATAACAATATATTAAGCTGTATGGATTTGTTTGAAATCATAAACAAAAACTTCTCTTAAATTTTATCACTTTGTTGTAGTTGGTCTCATTGTCTCATCATTAGTTGGATAAATTGAATTTAGATTTTTGGTTGCTGTGTGTGTATTACATTAAATATATTGTTGCTCTATCACTTTGTTAAACCTATTCTTATCAAAAATTTGTATTACTAAAGAAAAAATTGTTGTTTGATTCTGAATATAATGGGAAGTTTTGTAATGATTCCTAATGAACAACCTTTTATTTTTTGACAATGTGTTATCTAATTACATATTGTTGTTGTTGTTGTTATTTGCTTGACTATCATGTCAATGTTATCTTAAGTAGAATGTTTCACATTTCACACAAACAAATATCGTTTTGATTTCTTTATGGTATTGATAGAAAAACTTTAGTTATAAACATATCCGATATTGCTAAAACTATAATTCCAATTTATTATATTGTTATTGTTGCTGTTGTTTGGGTTGTTGCTTGTATATGTGATTTCTCACCAAAAGTATCTAAAATGCCATAAACTTATTAATTTATACCATTATAGTGCAAGATAAGTATTAGTCATAATACATAATAATTGAAACTATATGATTCGACGCATGCTGGATGTTCTTGTCTGTCCATTTGATAAAGAGTCCAAACTGGAGCTATATGAGTTTAAAACAAGGCCCATGGGGAATATTGCTCAAAGTGAAGAAAAAAAAAGAGGATCCCAATCTGGTTTAAAATCAAAAAACAGCGGGGCACAAGACTCTACCGTTAATCCAGGTAATACTACTGATATGGTTAACGATGTCGTTATCGAAGATGGCGTGTTATTTTGTAACAGTTGCCTTCGGTTTTATCCAATAGTTGAGGAAATTCCAATAATCTTACCAGATGAACTTCGAGATAAGAACAATGACCTTGATATTTTAAGGAAATGGAGTAATTCACTGCCAGAGAAAGTTGTAAAAAGGTCTTTACCCTGGCACCTATAGATGTTTTGTTTAGAGTCTTTTCTTTTGGTTGACAATATTTAGACAAAATCTTTCCGTCAATGATTTTGCTATAATAGTCGTAAAAAATAATGAGATTTGTTGTTATTTTATTCACTATTTATATCGATTGCATCTACTATACGCATTAGATGGCTTTTTCGTATTCTATCACTCTGTCATCTTTTTTAAACATTGAAGAAACCTACAAAACTTTGGAAAAATTGTCCGCAATAGGTTTTAACCAACTGGAGATGTTTGGCGAACCTGATGAACCAAATTTAAAGCGAATAAATGATGTTTTGCTATCTTTTAATTTTAAAATCATTGGCGTTACAGGAATGTGGGGAAAGATAAGTCCTTTAGGATGGAAGCGAAGATTGTTAAGTGATGATGTTTCCTTCAGAAAGTATTCAGAAGATTATGTGATAAAATGCATTGAGATGTGCAGTTATTTTGGGGGAAACAAAATAAACATATGCTTATTTTCAGATCCTATTTATTCTTTTGATGTGACTCACAGACTTATTTCACAGAATGATAAAAGAAAGGTTCTTGCAAAAAGTTTTTCGGTTCTGAATAGTTTAGCAAACCGCTCAAAAGAATATAAAATTGATTTATTATTGGAGCCTTTAAACCGATACTCTACGCCATATTGTTCAAACCTAGAGGACGCATTATTTGTGATAACTAATTGTAAAAACATGGGCATTATGTTGGATACCTATCATATGAATATAGAAGAAGATTCCTTTGAGGACACTATTTTGAAATCAAAAGATTTCTTGTACCATTTGCATTTTTCGGATAACAACAGAAAAATGCCTGGTTTTGGTCATATAGACTTTGAGAAAATAATATCAACTTTAAAGGATATGTGTTATTCTGAAACAATAAGCTTTGAGCCAAACCTTTCCAGCATTGACTATCAAAAAGATTTAACATTGGGCAAAAAGTTTCTGGAAACTATTGAGTTAAAATATCAATAGCAGAGGCATTATTAACATGCATATATAGTTATTTTATCTCCACTGTCCAGATATTGTATTTAATATAAATATTCAACAAATAATATAAATTTTAATTTGTTATTGCGTATTATACCCATATTTATTAATAAAGGATGTTGTTATTAGGATGATATCAAATTGAGCGAAGCTTACTTATTGTTAAATGTTAACTATAAGAAACAACCGGATGTAATTGAGAAGGTAAACCAGTTGTCTACGGTAAAATCTGTAAAAACCGTTTATGGGATTTACGATGTTTTAGTTGTTTTAGAATCAGAAAACTTACAGGAGGTAAAAAACGATATTGATAGCAATATATACAATATGGAGGGAATTGAAAATCTAACTACATTAATTTCGGTGTCATAATGTGGCAATTGAAGAATATGAAGTTATAATAATAGGGTCCGGTCCAGCTGGTCTTTCAGCAGGCATATTTGTTGCAAGGCAGAGAACGAAATGTCTTCTTATATCAAAGGATCTTGGAGGTCAACTAAACCTTATTCCTAAACTAGAAAACTATCCTGGTACAATAATGTCTAGTGGTCCACTTTTAGCAAGAACCCTTGAGAATCAGTATTTGACATTTCATGGAGAAATGGTTTACGATACTGTCGAATATATTGATGAATTATCACAAAATGATTACCCCGAAAAGAGAGATCTTGATTCTATAGCCAAAGATACTGGTCAAAGGAAAGAAATTGATGTGGCCGTGATGAGCGAAACAAATGAGCCTGTAAAGAGTTCAAATTTATTGAAGGTGAAAACCTTGCGCTCAGAGTACGTTACCAAAGCTGTTATCTTAGCCCCTGGCAAGGTCCCTAATAACCTTGGAGTAGAAAATGAGACAAACTTCCAAAACAAAGGAGTACACTATTGCACAAAATGTGATGCCCCTTTTTATCAGGGCAGAACCACCGCAACTGTTGGTGTGGGAGGATACCTCGTAGAATCGGGAATATTGTTATCACGAATGGCTTCAAAAGTCTATCTTGTCTATAGAGGGGGCCAACTTGGTGGAGACAAAGACCTGATAGAGTCGATAAAGAAAAAAAACAATGTAGAATTGGTGCCAAATTCATCTATTACATCGATTTCTGGTGGTAATGCATTACAGCAAATTCGTTTGAAAGATAATTCGGGGTTGGAAAAAACAATTAACGTTGATGGATTGTTTATTGAGATGGGCTCAAAAATCAATTTAAGCTTTGTTAAGCATTTAATCAAAATAAATTCAAAAGGCGAAATAGAGGTATCTGAAGGTGGTAAAACTAGTAACCCTGCAATATTTGCTGCGGGGGACGCCACAAATATCCCATATAAGCAAATAGTTGCCGCGTGTGGAGATGGAGCTGCTGCGGGAATTTCCGCATTTAACTATATAGAAAAATTAAAGGGAAAACCCGGCATTCGTTCTGATTGGAAGAAAACTATAGGAGACACTATATATCACTATTAAATTCTCTATAGAAATTTATTAGTATTGGTGTGTTGTATAGGGTGTATTTAAGAATAAGAACAAGGCCTTTAATGTCTAAAAACTAAATACATGATAATTATCAATTCTATCATTATTGTTGTTCCTCATTATTTTGATTGTAAGCTCCTTTGTTTTTTCTATAAAATTCATTTAATGATGTTTTATTTTTGTCATATTCGTATAAAACAATAAAAACGGTAAATTTTAAAAATTCATCGATATTTTCTGTATCTATTGATTTTGCTTGACATAATTCTTTAACAATCTTTTCGAGCTTTAGTTTTTCTTTATCATTCAAATACAATCTAATGTAGTTTTCATTCGTGTTCTTATTGATTCTACTCACACCTAGAACTGTATATTTTTGTCTATATTTTTTTTGTTATTTTATATGGTACCAAATTCATATTTTAAATATCAATACTGATAATCTTATGCACAACATCTAATGTCTATAATGTGGATAACAATTGTAACTATTGGCTAGTCTTATCTGTTGCTATACATTATAGATATGGTGCAGTACTAAAACCAAATGGCCTAACAGTAAAAACAATGGTTATTATCGGATACCTTTTCTTGGATTGGAGGCGAGTGAATGCTTAAAATAACAAATATGGAGAATCTACTAGTGTTAAAGCTAATTTGATTAGGAAGCCTTATTGTTTTCAAAAAGTAGAAGATCCGAATAAAAAATAAACATTCCCGTTTTATTAATTTAGCCAAACCTCAAAAACTGTTCAAATTTCCGAGTTAAAATGGATTGCCTCAAGACTGAAGAAGCAAGGAATACAAATTATAGTGTTTGAGTGGATATAAAGTATATCAACTTTTCGTGGCAGTGTAGAGTAAAACTTTGCAATAAAAATCCCTATTTGAAATATGTTTGTTTTAAGTTATCGATGCTTGCTCCAAATACATTATAAATTATGTAACTTATCTAGTTGGTGTCTATGAGCAGTAAAAATATTCTTTTAAAAAAGAACATGGGTTTTCTTTTAGTGGCGATACTATCAGTGGGAATTGTTACAGAAATAAGTTTAATTACACATGCCAGCGCCCTCAATTACTATTTTAATTGTGTTTCAAGAAATGTTAACAAAGATGCAAATTTTGCAATGCAAGAAGCATTTGTATGCTATGATAAAGTATTCAAAGGGGCTCAAAAGTACTCAAATGAACCGTATCAAAATCCCGATTTAACGAATCTAGATAATATTAAGCC
>JBBJMN010000052.1:0-13406 GCA_037720485.1 Candidatus Nitrosocosmicus sp. | reverse complement strand
ATAGAGGCTTGTTAAAGACTTTCTTGCTAACTAGAAAGTGTTGCTTTACAAACTC
This sequence comes from Candidatus Nitrosocosmicus sp., assembly GCA_037720485.1. Taxonomy (GTDB): domain Archaea; phylum Thermoproteota; class Nitrososphaeria; order Nitrososphaerales; family Nitrososphaeraceae; genus Nitrosocosmicus. Next base: position 13,351 of record JBBJMN010000052.1, on the reverse strand, counting down.
TTTCATATTGTATCAAGATAAACCAGACCTTTATGGTCTCTAGAAAAAAAATTGACATTTAGGGGAAAAGGCCGTACATGCTAGGTTGTATATGGCGATACTTAAATATACATTAATGGTATAATACTTATTATATGAAATATAGAAGTAGAACTGAAATCGTAGCAATGATTCTTGAGGCGGCCAATGGCGGCACAACCAAGACAAAAATCATGTACAAAGCCTTTTTAAGCTATAGCCAATTACGAGAATATCTTTCCGTTTTAATAGAGAATAATCTGATAGAGTATTTAGAGGGCTCTCCAATATACAAAACGACAGAGAAGGGCATGACTTTCTTGAGAATGAATAATGAAATTGAGGCATTGCTTGTTACTTCATCTAGAAACTCTAAAGGCATAGACAACTAAACCAAGATCCTTTAAAGGGGTTTTCCCTTTCCAATGGGTTTGTAAATATGATTATGATGGACTTTTCTACAATTACTGCAACTAAAAACCGTTGTGCCCTTGAATGTTGAAAGGTTGTTCAAACAGACTGACAGTTTGCTTATGCCATCAATTTATTGATCGCTATGCGTGTTGGATTTATTCTGTTGAATTGTTTAATTTTTTTTAATGGCGCTACACGTACTTAAGTATTTGCTGTAACCCATCTTTAAAAAATAAAAATAAAAATAAATAATATTGGTAACAAAATGTTTTAAATAATGCTTTTATGATACCTTGTAAATAGTTCCGAAAAAAACCTTATGTTACAGTACTGATGACCTTTGGTACTTGAGGAGGTATAATTCATCAAATGCTTATGAATTTAGTGTCTGCTTTATACATGCGATTTTGAAACAAGATCATATGAAAAAGCGAATTATCAAATAAATGTCAGATCAATGCAGTTAAATGGTGTTTTACAGAAATTATTGATTTTGTTGCCTGATTTTGTTCAATAGTCGAAAAAGTTCTTGCTCGTCCCTTACTATAAAGTCTGAAAAATAAATAGGCCATGGTGTGGGAACTGAATCCTTTGCTAGAGGGACAATCTTTTTTCCTTTGCCTTTTGCAATTCACATCTCCATAGCAGTTCCGTAACTGGGACTATTTACTATAACCACCAAAACATCTGCATTATCAATGCATTCTAAATCATGCTCAACAATTACTTGCGATAGTTTTAGTTTATCTCTAAAGTCATATATGTGAGAATAATCCATATCTTTTTCTAAAAGGTGGTCTGTTGCATCGAATCCTTTTTCTGTTGGCACTGCATACAGCCTTCTTATCTTTTCGATCCCCATAACCAATAGAGCCACAAACCATTATTTCCAATAAATAGTTTCAGATGAATGGGTATATAATAACGGTAAATCTGGTATTTCTATTTGGCCTATTATGAGAATGATGCCAAATTAGGATTCTGATTTAAGTTTATCAATTGTTATGTTTTTGGTATTGTTGTCGTTATTACCCGGGTCTAACCTCCCTAACCGCCTACATAACATTTTAAAAGAATCTAGCGCATCTATTTCTATTACGCCTGGGAGATGTTGAATGTTTGGTAAATAGTTGTTTATAGTGTACAGATCTTGTATCCTCACCTCTATTTTGATGTCTTGAGTTTTCATGTCTTCAGAATCTGATCTGTTTATGATCTTTACGGAATTTGCAAAATGCTTTTGTTGCTTGTCTTCAAACGGATATATTCCAGAATGAATTGTATCTTCTATCATTTTACATAGGTCTGAAATTTTCATATCTATTTTGATTTAGTGTTTTGACACTTTAATTTGTATTCTCATGTAGCAAGTTATGCGTTCGTAAATTAGGAAAATAACCCTAACTATGATGTGGTTAAAAGAAACTAAATATTTGTTATGTTTTTCAATTTGCAGTTTTAAATTTAATTTATGTATTATTTGTCATAGATGAATATTGAATATGTTTTTGTGTGCTACAGTTATTTTCCGAGACTTAATGCAATTATGAAACCCCAAAAACTACATTCTGTTAATATAATAAAAAAACATTGTGGATTGTTTTAGCATTGTACACTCTCTTCCTCTGGAGAATTTACGGAGTTTCCATCCTCTTTTAATTTCCATGAATTGGCGGTTTTGACGGTTTCAATTTCGCAGGGTGATATTATTCCACTACCCGTGTCAACACGCTCTGTCATTAGGTTGCCATTAAAATTAGCATGACCTAATCCTAAAGTATGACCGAGTTCGTGTTTTGTAACTTGTTCTATTTGTGCCGGACTAAACTCGTGATCATATGACTCTTCGGAAATTGTAATGAGGGATTTTCTGATGGACCCTTGAATGTCAAAATAGTTTACTGTTTTTCCTGCAATTTTTTTCCCATCGTCTCTAAAGGAGATGGTTATATCTGCATTATCATCGTTAGTTTCCATAAATGCTATTTCTTTTATATCTTCATTCCACGAGTTTAGTGCCTCCTTAGCTGAGTCTTTGAGCTTATCGTCTCCATCCTCAATTGCGTACGTGAGAATGCCATCTTCTAGTTCAATACCCCAGCCACAACAGACCTGAATTGAGTTTTCTTCCATAAAATCATCATCGTCCCTCTCATCATCATCCTCATCATCATGATCTTTTGCAAAAGCCAAGTTTGCATTACTAAACAGAGTAAATACTAGCAAGACCGATATAGATATAATCTGTAATTCTAAGGATATTTTCATAAGTTGTTTTTACTCCTCAATTATACTATTAACAATATTTATTTATGACATAAAAACCTATAAATTTATTGAGAGTTTTCTTATGGTTGTGATATTTTATCTGTCAACATTTTCACTAATTGTAATGTGTCATTCGGAATTTAACCGGGGATTCTCCGTTTCTTTTTATGGGTAAGGTGGAAAATGGCTTTTTATTCCAAATGCTGTTATTTTATGATGAGGGTGCTTACTCCTCCCATATGTCTGTTGATTGTTGCTACATATTATTGATGATTGCATTATACCTAGTTAAATACAGTGTGTTAAAGATAAGGGTAAGGATAACAACTCCAAGGGCAATTATTTAATTGATTTGGACTATTATTCTGTTTGACCAATCTTTATTTTTTTTTTGAGATAAACGATCTTAAAAACCGATTTACCAATAGAGATACTTATTTGATGGTTGTTATTTTTGAATAGTATGTTTTTTGCAAGATTTGATTTGTTTTGATTCTTTATAAAAAACAAACATAAAATAATGGTGGTGTGTGCTTACTCCTCTTTTTGGATATATTTGGATAAAAATACATTCAGACCCAAAAGTTGATTTCTCCTGTTGTGTTTACAAATTAATTAATTTTTGGAATCCAAAATTATTCCTTTTAATAATTTTGTTAAAAGGAATTCTTTTCTGAAGAATAAAATGATTTTTAAAATATATTCCACCGAAATTTTCTTTCTCCTACTATTATATGTTTGACTTGCATAATGTAAATGGGGGGCATCATGGCGATAAAACTTTTACAATGTTTTTATAAATTTTAATATGGCTGTCTGTATGATGGCTCTACAATTTCTAAAACCGATAGTAAAGAATGTACACATTTATCTCCCATTGCTCTGGAGTATCATGTAATGTCTACTACTGATAATAGCAAAGTAAATACGATTTTGGATTTATACAGGATTAACGATAGTCATAGAGATTCCAGACTTTGGTTTTTAGATGAATTGGATGCTAATAGTTACGAGGATTACCATAAAAAATATTCCAATTCTCCGGTCGAAAGATCACATTTTATTGCTGTGTGTGGTTTCTTTGAGCTTTCTGGGGTTCTTTTGACTCATGGTTTGGTGGACCCTGACCTTTACTTTGATATATTCAACCCTAGTCCATTTTGGCAAAAAGCGCGACCAATAGTGGATGGGATGAGGGAAAAAAGACCACACATATATGAAAATTTTGAAATTTTGAATAACAAGAGACAAAATTGGACAAAGAAAAGAAAAGACGAAGAAGAACAAGGAGAAAAAGCTGTATGAGGGTGACAACATAAACAACAGCGACAACCGCAAAATCACAAGTGTGATGAAATGTTCAACTCGTGTGATCTTTCTGCATCGCAATGTCTTTAATCCCTGTTGCCTTTTGTCTATATTTTTTATATTCAGTCGCATTGTTTAGTTAGGCCTTTATCTCATAACTATTAAATTTCTCCGAAGATGATATATAGTGTGGATAAAACCGAAAATTGTATCCAAAACGAACATGGCTTGTGTAGAGGTGACCTAACTGAATCCATTAATGGTTCAAAAACAGTAAAAATTTGTCAATGCCAATGTCATGATAATATGTATCAATTAGTTCGGAGAATGCATATCTCAAATGAGATGCAATAAATTACACTAATCGTCATTCAGGTAATGCGGTAAGTATTATGCCACCCTCTATTTCTGGATCCTGCTATGATTATGAAAAGGTTTGTTTTGCAAATCTCCTTTAATATTTGTGTACAGTTGATGATGGGATGTGAGGTGTAAATTTGTTAGTTTATTCCCACCAAAAATGCTCTTTGGGATTATTAAAGCATACTAGGATAGATGCAATTTCCACATTATCAAGTAATACTCATTAATGTATTGCTCTCAGCGAAACAATATGCACATGCTCATTAGTGGACACTTCATCTAAAGACAAATTAAATCACTATTAGGTTATTTGGATAAACTGATGAAGACTACTGCTACTGCTACTTTCATTCAATATTTTGATATGTGTGTGTGTTGTATGCAATGTGTTTGTTTTATTGTTGTTGTTTCTGTTTTCTCTGCTGCATTTCTATAGATTGGAACCATTGACCCGTAAAATCCTACTTGTTTGTATCCGTCTTCTCTTATTATACACTTCAATTTTAAATGATCTTAATAGTATGAAAGTTAGTGTGACTAGACCTGATGGCAAAAAATAGGTGCGAACCGAAGGCCCAAAGCATTAAGGGGTAAAAAAAGCGTTGGCGTTTTCAACATTGATGACATCATCATTTTATGGCATGGGTGGTAAATTAAGGAATCCATCTTTAGTAACATGGGATAAAGTTTCACTTGGGTTAATTTTATTGGCAATGGGGATATGGATAAAAATCGAATTGATCTAGCTATAAAAAATAGACATAATGAAATGGATAACAGTAAAATAAATGATTTTTATGATGGTGGTTACCAATAACCTACGGCAACACAAAACTGTTGTATTTTTTAACAGTCATTTTGCTGGGTAATCATCATCCCTCTCCAAAACTGGCCCTCTTGATGCTCTGCCGCCACCTGATCGCGACCCACTAATGCTGTCGACGGAATCTAGGTCATTTAGTTGTTTAAGTAATTGAAGGTTAATGCGATGTTCAACTACTGCGTGATTATGTTCATAGAAAGCCGGTACTACTCCCCATTCTTTCAATATTACATTTTTTAATTCATCTTTATTTGCGTTATCTTTAACATGAATCTGAAGAGTATACCCTGGTGACTCTTTTTCTTCTTTTAAAAGAGGCATTAATTCAAAAATTAGACTTTTGTTCACTTTTGGAAGTTGTGTTTTTATTGTGTTTATAAAATCATCATATTTTGTTGCAATGTCTTCAATACCGCTCATTACATCCATAATAATGTAATTTCTATAATAATATATCTCATATTTCTAAGTAAAAAGCCTGATTGTATGTGTCCTAGTTTTTTCTATTATGTTTGTAAATGTGTTGATATGGAATTTCCAATTATTATTTTACCAAACAAATTGTTAATGCAATTTTTGGACATTCTGAATAAATGCTAAAAAATGCAATTTCATTATGGGATTTATAGAAAAAGGCAAAGGCTGACTAACTGCAAGGCTAATTTATTTCGTTAATTCGTGATAGCTTCGTATGAAGTCTATGGATATTATAATATTATACATTATATTGTGTGTAACAATAAATCAGAAAATAATCCTATCTGCTAGAAAAACAAATGCCTTGCTAAAAAAGGGGAAAAATTGAGTTATGGAAAATCTGTGGTAATGCCAGGTAGATGTATTCTGATTGGGATTGTTCTATAAAAAGGAAAGAATGTGTAAATTCCGGGGCTAATGCCCAAACCCATTCTTTTCGCGCAGGCTTATGTTACCAAAGCATTGATGCCTAAGTTGATGGTGGAAGTAAATGTAATGCTTGGATTTTAAACTAGAATTAAAAAGTGCCCGTGTTTTCAAGATTGCATGATAGCAATTTTGGACGAATATTAACGAAATCAGATGGTGAATGCATTTTCTTTTTCAAGGCATTGAATCATAATTGTTTTCCTATTGGGTCAAGATCATTGAAAAAGTACAGAGTGTGCTTATATGCTCTGAAACTTTACTTTCATATTTTATTTTACCTTTTTATTTGCAATGTTCAAATATTAGTTTATTTACATTTTGTTAATGAGACAAATTAGTATTCATACTGCTAGTAATCAGATTTTGGTTATGGAAGAGGTAAATGAATTTCTAAAAGACTTGGGTAATAACGAATTGATTGATATAAAGTATTCTATGGTTGTGAGAGGCGATGAAATATTCTATTCGGCACTGATGATTTATGAGGAAAAAGAAAACCAAGGCGAAGATAATCTTACAATGTATGAATGATAGATAAAAAATAGTTAATTATGATGACGAATTTGTTATATTATATTATATTATATTATAGACATAAGTAACAAATTTGATATTTGTTGATTCATATGTTTTACTAAACTGATTTTTTATTACGCGCCGAAATGGCCTTATTGCATGATTTCTTGGTTATTGTCCTTTTGTGCAAAATTATTAGTTTAATTTAAACAAAATATTATGGATTTAGTGGTGATTGAGAGCGGCGTATTATTTTGTTATTATCGAGACGGTGGTAGGTAATTTGCTTTAAGATATGGGAAAATTCAATACATGAATTATAACAATTAGAAAAACTGTGTAATCCCCATATGCTGATTATTCCACAAAGTGGTTTTATTTGAAATAACCATTCTTTTGTAAAATTCCTGTGATGATTGACATTTATCATGCTTTGCCTAATTTGTATGCCAATAATTTTTAGTTTCTCATTAAAAATTATGATATGTGATTCAAAGTGTGTTATTTTGTGAAATTTTTTTATGGGATATCCTAATTTTATTTTATTCGTATTTATAGTTTGTTTACATATGGTCATTATGAGTACAAAATCCAATTTTACATCTACGCAAAAAATACCACAAGAGGCCACACAACTCAATAAATTAACAAAGGTTGCCTCAGGATATGTTGAAATAGCCGCTTTTAAAGATTCTGATACACACACGGGATATTTTTGTTATAATTGTATCTACTTTATGAAGCCAAATCATTGTGCAATAGTTACAGATGAAGGCCAAGATATAGAAGGCAATGTATCACAAGCAATAGCTCCATATGGAGTATGTTCATTATGGACGCCAAACGAAAAGGAGATCAAATAACTCCATTGGATAAAACATGGGAGTTAAAGAATTATGTCTGATAAAAATATTATTGAAAAAGCTGCAGATGTCGGAGGCAATGTTACTCCATTCCAAAAACAAAGCAAATTGAAGGCTGCTTATATGGAAAGGGATGAATTCAGGGATTCAGACCTGCATGCGGGTTATTTTTGCTATAACTGTATATATTGGGTTGACTCCATGGGTGGAAAGTGCATGATAGTGAATGATAAGGGCCCTGATATATTTGGAAATGAATCCGGTGTTATTGCAGCTCATGGATGTTGTAATGGTTATGAGCCAAATTCTGGTAAACTTAAAGACCCAAACACAGGATGACAAACAATGAAAATATAAAATAGTTTGATATTTTTAATAATTCTATTTACCTTTTTTGTTTATTTATGTAATGGGTTTATTTCTTTTTGTGTGTTCCCAAATCTCTGACACTACCTCTACGGCTGTTTCTTCCGGAGACCCATTAAATTTTTTATCCCACATGTTAACCACTACTTCTCCAACGGATGTTTTATTTTCTATTCTTCTGTATAGAATATCCATAAACTCTGGGTTGACATTCAAATCATGAAGACCCTTTTTTGCAAAATCTAATTCCAGCATAATGCTCTCTGTAAAGTCAAAAACCCCTTGTGCATTAAATCCTGACCTTATTGTTGACATTCTCTCTTCCCTGATAACTGATAGAGGTCTTAATGGTCTTTGCTCGGAAATAGTGTTATGTAAATAACCTATAAAAAACTCAACCATGCATATTAATTCTTGAGCGGTTGGCTGGACTGATAAGATTCTTGTTTCAACACGATACGACTCATCAGTTATCCTAATGCGAACGTCATCATGCCTTTCTTTTTCCAGTTCATAATAATTTGATGCTAGTATTGGTTGACGAGATGCAACATAGTTTACGTACTCTTCAAGGTTATCTAAATACTTGGAGATAGCTGGAAAACCGGAGTTTTGCCCCTCTGCTTGATCGAACAAAAATACTCTTGGTTCATATACCGAATATGTTCTTCCCGCTATTAGCCTGCTGTTGGCGCCCAAAAGAATGGATGAGGGAATCAGATTTAGAATATGGTTAAACATGTGTGCTGTATAATCAGCATTTTTTCCCTGCAGATGGAAATGGAAACCTTGTATGGCTGTTCCAATTAAATTTGATTTGAATGTTTGACCATCCATCAGGGCATCTGGAAATGCCGATTGCCATTCTGATATTTTCTTGTATCTTGGCTTATTGGTAACAATAGTCTCATCTGAAAAAACCGATGAAGGATTTGCGCCTAAAAACACCGGTATGACGTTTTGATTAGGATATGCTTTTTTCGCTAAATTATCAAGACTTTCGATAAAGTCTTGGGTGATGTCATTAATCTTGGATAATTCATAAAAAGAGGATGGGTTAGTTTTAAATTCAAATTGGCACTTGCCGTATTCATAATCTAGTGGATATTTTGTATTGAATGACTCTTCAATAAGGGGTGCGGCATCAACGGGAAGACCTTTGTCATTTAAGAGGCAACCCTCTATTTCGATTCCTACAAGGAATATGGGATCGTTTCTTTTATTATCGTGCTGTATGTTTTGTTTTATCTCTTCAGCGTGGTTGGTAAGAGAATTGTCCTCCAATAACTTCTTTATGTGATAAGGTGTTTATAGACTTACAATTTTGTAAACTACACTCGAAAATTCATATCCATGTTTTATTTTGGGATATGTGTAAAATATTGTATAGTATTATTGCCTGCGTAGAGAGACAGACGGCATATCATACATGGTAATCAAGTATTATATTGAATATAGCCTTAATGTCTAAATACAGTGGATTTATCGGGTATTGGACTTCCCAAGAGCAATACTCTATGCATGACTTGCTTCAATTTGTAATTGAGGCTGAAAAGGGGGGTTTCACAACAACCATGACAAGTGATCATTTCCATCCTTGGTGGCATGACAATGGGTTTGGCAATTTTACATGGGTTTGGCTAGCAGCTGCAGCTGAACGAACAAAAAACATGAAATTTCTAACCGGAGTTACTGCTGCAGTGTATAGATACAATCCTGGCATTATAGCTCAAGCTTTTGCTTCACTTGATGTATTGTATCCTGGACGTATGGGTCTTGGGATAGGTACAGGAGAAGCAATGAATGAGATTTCGTTAGGTTTTGATTGGCCTCCCGCAGAAATCAGACTAAAAAGAACCACTGAAGCGATACAGATTATAAAGCTACTATGGAATAAGCATAATAATGCGGATGACGCATCTTCTAATGCTATAGATCTAAGCAACAAAAATAACGATGGTTTTATTAGTTTTGATGGGGACTATTTCAAAACAAAAAATGCCCGACTCTATACTCCACCGATCACTGAGATTCCTTTGTATATGGCAGCTTCAGGTACAAAAGCAATTCAAACTGCGGCAAAATATGCTGATGGCCTAATAACCATTTCTAAACCCGATACTGTAAAAGAAATATTCGATACCTTTGATGATGCTGTGAGTGGATCAGGAAGGGAAATAAATTCTTTGGAGAAAATCGGAAAACCTATCATATCTTATGATGAGGATTATGACAAAGCGTTTGCTTCCACAGAGTTTTGGAGAGCGGGTCAATTGGAGAATAACTTTGATATAGATGTTAACGATCCACGAAATTTACAACAAAAGGCAAAACAGGAAGTTTCGGATGATAATCTTAAGAAATCTGCCATTATAGTTACCTCCATCGAGGATTTAATCAAACCACTTGAGGATCATTTTAAAGCAGGTTTCACGCAAATATATTTGCATAGCACCAGCCCTAACGAGATGGATTTTGTGCACAAGTTTTGCAGTAAAGTGTTACCATATTTTAAAGAAAAGGAAAATAGATGGGGAGGCATCATTTATGCAGGCACATCCAAATAATAATTTACTCTCTCTCCCTCCTCTGTATTTTACTGAATATTGAATTTGTTGGTTAATTAAAACCTTTTATCAGATCGTATCAACCGTATGGTAATCATAAATAATAAATCAAAATGGCCTCAGAAGGTAAAACTAACAACCATTTGGCACTGTAATTGTTGTTGAGGCCATAAATAAATGAATATTGTTTGGACATTGTGAATCGTCATAGCCCGCATTTCGTTACGATGATTGACAAGTTTTGTTTTGGATGCATTGATAATTATATTGATACCTGACAATCAAATTAATCTTATGGATAAGTGATTTCGGTATTTGATCAAACACTTGTAAAAATTTTTATTTTAGGTATTCAAATAATTCTATGATAAACCAATTCTGAAAGTGTTGGATATGCGTATTTCAAAAATATTTTTATCTTTCTCAGACAAATTTTGCAAAAAAATAAGATCGATTCATCGCCTATTTTGAGGTCGAGGGTCGAGGGCATTTAGAAATACCACATTCAGAACGGATTATATGGGAATATGGAACTTAGGAAACGTTTGCTCTGGATTTTATCAGCAGAATTTGGGTGAAAAAAAATGTTGAGAACAGTTAATTAATGGAAATAATGAACACAATAAAGCAAGATGGCAAGATGGCAAGATGGCCGCACCAAAGGAAACACATTCGTATTTGACATATCCCAGTCTCAAGTTATAAAAATATTGGATATGTGTCTTTTGGACTGACCTGCAAAATCAGATATTTTGTTCATAACGATGTTTTGTGTTTTAATGTCTATATTCCATTAGGTTTTTAGTAAAGGCTTGTTGTAGTGTGTAGTGCTTTAGCGATTAGCAAACATCATCCAAATATTCTCATCATTGTCGGTAAATGGCAATATGCCATAAATGGCAATTAGTGTTTGTATTTGCGTCTAATTACAATAGCAATGGGTGCAATTACTAACCAAAAGTATTGGGCCATATCCAAGTTTACAAATGATATTATTATGGATATAAGGAAAACTAGCGGTATTGTAACAAGATTTGTCATAACTCCTTTTATAAACATTGGATGAAGGTTTTTGTCGACCAGTTTCCATTCCTTTGTTGAATGCCACCAGATAAGTGTAAGCAATAAGCTGGTCATAATTACAACACATGAATATAGGATGTAGGATATTTGGTAATTACCAAAAACAATGACTAAAGATGTTGAAATAGATAAAATTGTTATTAACAAAAGAAACAATAAATTTAAGTAAACCATGGAAATGGTGGAATTCTTTATGTAATTGAATACCTGGTGGTATGAAATCCGGAATATGGAAATAACAAAAAAACTAATAAGATAGCTTTCAAATTGGGGGTACATGTCAATTAGTTTTTGAATAAGTTGGGATTGAGTGAGATTGGGCGTTAAATCCGGTGTATTGATGGATAAAGCCATTAGAGTAATTGCAAATGCAAACACTGAATCGCTAAATGATATTACGTGTTCTATTTTTATTCTTGGCGTAAATGCGTTTGTTGCCATGGGCAATACTCCAAATATGGCCAAAAAGATATTACTTTAACTGATATTTTATGTGTTATTTTGTTTTCAAAAAGAAAAGATTGATTTGATGGTGTTATCAGTTTTTTATGTTATTTTGTTTAGTTGTTTTTGGTATTCTGCCGTTTTAGATGATGAATGGTTAGTTTGTTGGATATTGTGTACAATGACCTGACTAACAAAATTTTAGGGTTGTTTCAGCATGACTCATCGCAGATTTGCCAATGCATATGATAATGAATTGACACCTAGCTTTTTAAAATGGCCAAGTGTTAATACTACCTATATACCCGCGATATTGACAACAGAGACTTGTAAAGAACTTTCAGTATCATGTGTGTAGGCTAGCATTCCCATAAACGTATTAAAACGATATTCCTTCTGTGATTGCAGAAGTTAATGCAAAAACATGCTATGGGTTTTATCGTGAAGGTCTGCTGACTGCAGAGTATATCATTCAGGAGCAAACAATTGCTGATTTTTTATCTTTTAGCTGTAAAATAGCATAATGGTGGTTATTGAAGAGAATTATTAGAGTGCCCACCAACCTCGTTTCCTTTCATACTAACACAGCATGGGCATTTTTCTTGAATACACCTGTCCGATTGTTTGTGATCACAAATAGAGCATGTGCACACCTGACCTTTTTTCCTATTTTTTTTAATGTCGATTCGGAGAATTAAGTATACCCAGACTACCAGAAAGAATAGGGCAATAATGAAAAAAACAAAAGATATTCTGATATTTACTTTTAGTACAATTAACAGTACCCCAAATAATGCAAAGCCTAGCCCACTATAAAATGGCCAAAATGGATATTTGTTACTCACTCTGTTTTTCTATTGATATCTCTGCTGCTTTATCTTTTTTCCTCTTCTTTTTGCGAATTTGTCTTACGCTATCAAGTATTTCCTTTAAAGTCTCCTCTGAAACCTTTGAAATTGTTGCATCGCATTGCAGCCCCTTTGCGTCCAAAACTTCTTCTGTAATAGCAATAATTTCGTCTTTGTCTTTTTTTTCGTCATCGGCTAAAAGGTTATGACTTACAAACCTAAAATACGCAAAATCACTCATATGATCATATGGGTAAAACTTGTTATTTATTATATCTGCAATTAATTCAATAACATGTATTTATTATAAAGTAACAACGTGCAAATCATACTGATAAATACTTTTAAATAAAGACTCCCTTAAAATATCTCAATGAATAATGTTAACTTGACATAACAAGTGATGTTATTTGTAATGGTGGAATCTATTAAAATACAAACAGAACTATGGACTATGCTAAATACAATAAAAAATTTAATTTGTTGTTTTCATTTTTTTTCTATTATGTAATTGGGCAAAAGGTGTTATTTTTTTTATGATTGGGGAGATGTATGTATTGCTTG
>JBBJMN010000167.1:0-3330 GCA_037720485.1 Candidatus Nitrosocosmicus sp. | reverse complement strand
TCAACTTTTGATTGGGCAGTCCTCAATGCCTCAGACCATGGTTCGATTGATGCTTGGGCCTGTTGCTGTGATTCAAGCTGGGCATAGGCCATTATGCCCCTGTGAGGCAGTGAAGGTAAAGGCAGCAAACTGAGCAACGAGACCAGGCCAACCGAAAAAAGCTTGGGCATTGACATTGATTTGCCAACTGATTTGATTGGGCTGATTATTTTTTTGCTTATGGTTTCCTTTGCTTTACTCATACCTATTTATCACCAAGCCTGACTGTGTGTGCAGATCCCAAAATATATTTTTTACTTATTGTAATTTTATATAAATAAATGTAAGAAAAAATATATAATGTAATATGTATTACATATAGCCGGTGACACGAGAATGAACATAAGACCAACAGACAATAACAATAAAATTAGCAATAACAATGGTGATTGGTTTAACGGGTTTTTTGATTTTGGCCGACGGGGCATAATGGGAAGAAGAGGAAGAAACGGCGGGTGGGGCCTTGGCGGATTGCCTGACATGGACCCGTTCAGGGCATATGAAGAAATGGAGAATGAAATGTCAAGGATGCTTGGCCAGTTTAGCGACATCCAGACAAACGCGCCAAAGGAGCTGGTAAGGGAATACCAAACACCCGACGGTGCCAAGGTGAGAGGTGGGTCCACTGTACGGATACTCGATGACCATCGGGCCCGACGGCAAGCCAAGGGTAAGGGAGTTTAGAAACGTAAAGCCAAATGTCCAACAAGGCACACTTTCAGCTTCTGCCGGACAAGGCGCAAGGCCACAGATAATCTCCGGAATGGAGCCGCTTGTTGACGTAAACTCAACTGACAGGGAGGTCAAGGTCGTGCTGGAGATACCGGGTGTGAAAAAGGAGGACATCGGAATAAACGCCTATGATGGGGCAGTTGAGGTAACCGCAAGCAACCCACAGAGAAAGTGCCACAAAACAATACAGTTGCCACAGGACGCAAACACCGAAACCGCAAAGTCAACATACCAAAACGGAATACTTGAGATAACCTTTGGCAAAAAGGAAAACGCAAAGCCAAAGGGAAAGGAAATAAGGATAGAATGAGATATAAAGGTCAGAATAAGAGATTCAAAAACTATTCTTTAATTTTTTAACTAAAGCTCATTTTCATTGTGTAGATTAGATTTAATACTTTTTGCCGTCTACCTAACGGGTGGCCTCTCTGAATCAATAAATGCTCTAAAGCAATTGCGATTTTAAAGGTAGGCCAAAAAATGGTCACGCATTATACCACTCATTAACTTTCAGTTATGTCAATAGGGGTCAATTTGTCATGATTATCTCAGTGGACAGGTGGATGGAGTTCAGGCTATTGCAAGATATAGTGGAGATGTTTGACCTGTATAATAAAATGGTGATAGAACTTGGGATACATGGCGACAAAGACTGGCATTTGCGTAAATACATTTTATTTGCATATGTAAAGGGATTAGCATACACAACACATTATGGCAAAAATAGGTGTATCTGTAGGTAGCACAAGGGCTACCAAATGCTTAAGAATTTTCTTTAATTATATCTATATGCGTTCTCCATTTGTAAATACAAATATTTGATTCAACGTAAAATCCAACGCAATGCATTATGTCCTATGAACAGGACTGTCGTCACCGCATAAATGAGTTAGGGATTTTGTGTTGGCGATGTCTTGCATTAACCTATAATCTCATTGGATGGGATTTATCACACCTCTGCCCAGAATTTTGCCTTCTTTTAACATCGTCAGTGCTTCTGTTGCTTGGTCGAGTTTAAAGTGGTTTGAAACAAGTGGTTTGATTATTTCTCTTTTTGCTAGTGAGACCAGCTCTGTCAAATCGTTTAGAGTTCCAGTATACGATCCAATTAACCTGTATGCTCTTGTTGGCATACTCACTAAACTCAATTTGAGTTCGCCACCAAACAACCCAACTAATACTACTCTTGCTCTTCTTCTAAGAAATTGCATGTCAGCTTCTACCGTTTTTGATGCATTTACAAAGTCAATTACTGCATCAGCTCCTAGATTGTTGGTTAACTCCATAACAGCTTTTACGGGATCTTGGTTTTTGGAATTGACTACATCGTCAACACCACCGTCTTGTTTTGCAGTTTTTAGTTTGTTGTCATCTAAATCCATGGCAATTATTCTGGCCCCGGTTACTGCTTTTGCTAGTTGCATGGCCATTAAACCCAATCCTCCCGCACCAACAATGACAACGTTGTTACCTGGTTTTAGGTTGGCGTTTTTCACTGCTCCATATGCTGTAAGGGCAGAACATGACAATGTAGCTGCTGCATTCATGTCCAACTCGTCTCCTATTTTTACAAGATACTTGTAGCTTGGAACCAGTACATACTCTGAATAACCGCCGTCTACATATACACCTAATGATCTGGGTTTGTCGCATAGGTTTTCCTCACCAATTCTACATGCAGGGCACAATCCCTCTCCTATCCAAGGATAAACGAGAACTTTTTCACTTTCTTTAAATCCTTCCGCCTGTTCACCAAGACTTTCAATTGTGCCTGCCACTTCATGGCCTGGAGTTAATGGGTATTTTACTCCTCTGTCCGTTGTTTTCAATATTTGCCCACCTACGCCCTCATATCCTCCATCCCATAAGTGAATGTCGCTATGACAAACACCTGACGAATGAACTTTAACAAGAACCTGAGAGCCCTTGGGTTTTGGAGTTTCACTTTGCTGTATTTCCAAAGATTCCTTTGGTTTGATAATTCTTGCAGATTTCATGTCCATATTAAAGTAGTTATTGCATATAAAAAAGGTGATGTGCATATATTTTGTATTTACATAAAGTCATTACGTTCTATAATCATCGTATTTCATGGCGGCGTCGCATACATTACTCCTTCATTTTCTTTATATGATGGCCCATTTTTTTGCTGCCTTGAATCATGATTATATAAAAGGTACTTGTGCAATTAATTCTATTGTGGTTGATGTTATTATTGTATTGGGTTAATATTTGATTGCCATTTAACTTAAAAATCAGAATTTCCTTATCTTCAAGGGTTTCAATGGTGTTTAATCCCTTTAAACGGTAATGTTTATATATATTATGTTTACTAATGATGAACATGTCAATAAAAACCGATAATCAAGCAAACGCTGCTTCAGGTAATACTGAATTTTCCTACAATAACGCAAATAACCAAGTCGCCAAATCACTTGACCAAACCAAGGACAACATCACAAGGTCAATAGATGAGTCAAGAAACCAAATTCCACGTTACACTGACATTGTCAACAGCTACCAAGAGCAATCACTGCAAACAGCCAAAGAGATCTCTGA
>JBBJMN010000166.1:0-3354 GCA_037720485.1 Candidatus Nitrosocosmicus sp. | reverse complement strand
TAGGTGGAATTCCCAATAAAACTAAAGTGAATGATTTTGGTATTGATGGAAAATTATATCCTGTTGATATGGAGAAAAAGAAAAAGTTAGGCACTGATTTGTTTGGTGATTCAGATATTTATTATCCTATCCAGGTGAAACAAAAAGATAAAGTTGGCAGACCTGATATTGATTCTTTTGAAAGCGCTATCCGCCGTGACGGAAGAAGAAAAGGTTACTTCATTTCATTTGATTACTCATCAGATGCCATCAAAGAAATCAAACGTCTTGATAAAGTTGGTGAGATAGAGATTATTCCTATTAAAGTGAAGGATTTATTAAGGAGGGAGAGTTATGGAATTTTTGATTAGATAAAAATTATGGCAAACATTACATATTTATTGGGTGCTGGAGCAAGTTATAATGCTTGTCCAATCTGGAAAGAGCAAGGAGAAAAAATGGTTGAACTATCAAACAAATATCAATTAAATCATGACTATGAGACGTTCAAAAATCTACATAATTATAAAGAAAATCCAAGTGAGTTTATTTTATGGGAGATAGGTTATTTTGGAACAAAAGCAATAATGTATAATACCATTGATGCCTATGCAAGAAAATTATCATTCAGCAAATCTAATGATGAATTGGATAGATTAAAATTTGCAATTAGTGTGTTCTTCACTGTTTGGCAACTTTCTACAGATTTAGAAATCAGGAATAAAGAAAGATTTTCAGACATTATAGATAGGCGGTACATCACATTATTGGCAGCGTTATTAGAAGACAAGAATCAACGTAACCCTATTCTTCCATCAAACGTAAATATTGTTACATGGAATTATGATTTACAATTCGAATTTGCTTATAAATCATTTTGTGAAGATGATAGGAATTGGAGAGATATTCGCCAAACATTAAAATTCACATCTGCTGACAAAGATTCATTACAAGTTTGTCATTTAAATGGTTATCATGGTTATTATTTTGGAGGGAGGGGTGAAACTGATATTTTAGACAGTACAAAAGATAATAAAAACAGTACAAAAGATATACTGGATTCAATTTCATTTATGATAGAATCTTTTTTTGAACAAAGAATAAATTTTCATAACCACATAAATTTTGCATGGGAAGTCGGTAAAGGTGAAGATGAAGGGATATCATTATCTATAAGAAAGAGAGCAAAAAAAATATTTGCCGACACAGATATCTTAATAATTATTGGCTACTCATTTCCGCCATTTAATAAAGAAATTGATAAGGACTTATTTAGCGCTTTAAGAAAAAGCAATTTGGAAATTATTTATCAGGACCCTAATGCAGATAATAAGTTTTTAAATAAATTAATTGACACTTCTAATTTACATATAACATATCTAAATGAAAGGAGGGATCATTTTTATTTTCCATATTGATGTTCTTCTATGGAACCTCAGTTGATACCATTAAGAAGCAAACTAATTTGGAGATTTTTATCCATGACATCAAGACTAATTAATGCATCTTACTTGCTATTATAGCCACAAGAAATATCACTGAAAGTGAAATTGGGAAAATTGAATTAGAGGAAGACCTCCTATTAATTGAGCCTGAATTTTTAAAAGTTGTTTATATTTAATAACATTTGCTTATTTAATACCTCACTGAATTTCAATATAACAAATGAAGAAAGTGAGCTGATTGCTCAGTTAAAACAAAAAAGTTTGCAGGCTTTTAGTAATCTGTACGATAAATATGCCCCTGCATTATATACAGTCATTCTTCAGATTGTAAGAGACCAGGAAACGGCCGTTAAGGTGATACAGGAAGTTTTTCTCATAATTATGTTCAAAATTGATAGTTATGAATCTACCAGGGAAAGGTTGTTTATCTGGATGTTCAAAATTGCCCGTAATGCGGCTATTGAAGAATCAAAATCGAAAAATGATTTGCAGACTTTAGAACAGCCGCCTATATTGAAGGGAATGTCACCTGGGGTTACCAATTTGGACATTGATAATTATGGATTAAAAGAAGTTATAATGAAAATGAAGGCAGAACAAAAAACATTGATTGAGCTTTGCTATTACAGAGGCTTCACCTATAATGAGATCGCAAAAAGATTGAATATTCCGTTAGATACGGTACAAACAAAATTAAAAATCGCTCTATCAGAATTAAGTAACCTCTTGTTTAAAAAAAAGTGAATATAAAAGAATATATAGAAAGCGGAGTTGTAGAAAATTACGTTTTGGGGCTTGCTTCAAAAACGGAGCAACAGGAATTTGAATCTTTGTGCAGCCAATACCCTGAACTGGTCCAGGCAAAGAGGGCATTTGAGCTTGTATTAGAAGCTCAAATGATAAAGGCAGCGATGACTCCGCCTGCAGGTTTAAAAGACAAAATTTTACTTTCACTGAATATCCCTGGTGCTGACAACTTGCATAAGCAGAAGGAATATAATACGCCTGTGCGTAAATTTAATATTTGGAAATTGGTGGCTGCTGCCTGCATATTATTATTAGCTGGAAGTACTTATTTCAATTATTCCATAAGGAATAACTATCAAAAATTACAGATAACAAACATCGAATTAAAAAACAGGTTCATTAACTCAGGTAATACTAACGGTATTGTGGCGCTTACACCTATTGTACACAAACCTTTCATTAAATGGTCAACAATGGTAGAACCGGCAAACTCATCTCATTGCATGGCACATATTTATTGGGATTCACTTTCTACGAATACATTTCTGCTAATAGGTAACATACCGCAATCTGTTTCAAATAAGCAATTTCAACTTTGGGCATTGCTGGATAATCACCCAATGAATTTAGGTGTTTTTGATATTAAGAAAGAAGGACAATTAATACAAATGGCAAATGTGCAAAAAGCAAAAGTATTTGTGATTACCATAGAACAAAAGGGCGGAAGCCCTACTCCTACAATGGAAGCATTGTATGCTATAGGGAAATTATGAGTGCGATATACTCTCCTCTTTGCAATGTTGGGCGGGGTAATCAGGAGTTTATAATTCAAGGTTGATTACAATGCTTAAAGATATTCATTTATGTCTTACCCGTATACTAATCTATGTGACAAGTGGTTGTAGAACCCATTCTCTTTATACTTTAGTTTTTAGTAACGGGAACATAAGCAGTGGTTACAATTTTCAGCGGTTTTCCACTAATCATTTTATAATATGCCGATGAAACCAGTCTTACAAATGTTTCAAAAGAAACCACCAACCATTTTTGTCGTCATTTTCTCATTACTCTAACCAAATTGGCTAGTTATTCTTCTTCATCAAATGCCATCGCTTCTTTACTGGTCATAAGCAATTCATATTCTTCTTTACTACCTACAACCATGTTATCAAAATCACGCAAG
>JBBJMN010000165.1:0-3365 GCA_037720485.1 Candidatus Nitrosocosmicus sp. | reverse complement strand
TTATTAGAAGATGTACGGAAATGATGTCTCTACTGGCGATGAGACAATGGCCTTAATTGGTGAAGTCAGAAAAACACTTGGATCGGTTCATATCCTGAAACGGAAAAAATACACACCCATTTTCAACACCAAAGGAAGATGCAGAACCCATATTTTTTAAGATTTTGAATCTGATAAATCCAAACAGGGAAAAAATATAATTTTAACTCATATAAACAAAAAGCAAAAATTTCTTGTTTCTGAATAAAAAGTTATTGAATGCAGACTTTTACATATGTTTCTCTAAACATCATAAAAAACCAACATTACATCCTTATCCTAATTTAAAAAGTGGAAAAAAAATGGTGGATGTTTATTGGTGAAACAATATTTTATTTTGTACTTATTTTAATCGTTTTTGTGAGATGCTTTTCCGCCTTCACTGGCAACTCTCTTTCTTGTTTCTTCGTCAGCAGCTTGTAACCCTCTCTCATGGTGTGGTGCTTCTCCACCTTTTTTGGCAACCCTCTTTCTTGTTTCTTCGTCAGCTGATGCTAGCCCTCTATTATCGTCGCTATTGCTATTGTTGTTATTAACCATGTTACTGATAAATCATCAACAAGGTATTTATAATTAGGTACTCAAGGAAATTTCTACGGGTTAAAAGAATTTAGCCCTCTTTTGGTTACAATTTGTGACATAGAAATAGGAACATGGCCGTAACGTGAAAACAGTTAACACATTCCTGAGCATTTATTGCATAAATTCCATCCCACAGAGTAATACCTGAAAATCCCCCAAATACCACCCAAAGGGGTTTCACCATACTCAAATAATGTGTTGATATCTATGTAAAATCGCATTAGTCCATACAAAATTCACAAACCTTGGACTCAAAACCATAAAAATCAAATCATTATTTGTTTGAGTCAATTGTCTATTTTTCATGGATTGATGCCATCCCTTATGAAATTGAGTATGTCCCAGATGTCCCAAAAGTAGGTGTATCAAAGATGGCACAATGTTCTGGTCTGTTTCTGAGCTTTTCCTATGGAAGGGTTGGTTGGGAAAAATGGAAAAACAGTGTTTGGACAGGTATTGCGCATATTCTTTCCACAAACAGAAGGTTTTTAGAGGTTGATCCACATCCGGCCTTTCTGTAATAAGAGCAAAAAAAATAGGGTACCCTGAAATATGAAAAAGTTAGAACCAAATGCATTGATGATTATTTGCCCTGCAGAAGAAAAAAAATCGCACTTAAACAAGAAATTAAAGTAACGCGATTTGGTTTCCATAAACATTATATGTCTTTACTGAGGTATGGTATGAATGCATTCGCTAATTGAATTTCAGTATTTGACGGTTAATGAATTTGTTAAACAATTATTGGAAGGCAATGTGATCTCGTCAATTGAAGATGAAAACACCGATAACATGGATAAAATGGTTAGCGAGTGGATTGCTAATAGTTATGAGGAAGATTTTAACCTTCACGAAAGTGAAAGATTGCAAAAACTTACAAAAGATATATTTGATCAAATTGTTTATTTGCGTCTAACTGGAAAATTAACAGGGATTTTATCATTACATAAGTTTGGCAAATCTTAGTTTTTTAGGTGTATTGGAAAAACATCCGGCCATAATATATCTACAAACGTATTTTAATAAAATATTTTCCCACATATTCTTTAATAATAACAAAAAACAAAAAAAAAGATAAAAAGAATCGGTCGGTTTGAATATGATTTAGGAAGGTTCCACTGTAGTGGTAGTTTCTGTTGTAACGGTTGCTGATCCCCCGGTGTCTGATCCGCCGGAGTCGACCCTGGTCATTCCGCGCTTACGTAACTCTTCCTTTGCTCACTCATCATCTGTGCCTGTTCTACCGGTCTCAGTAATTGTTTGATCATTTGGGTCTCTTTTTACGGCGGTAGGTTCGTGCTCTTTTATTTTGGCCGGGGTCATGGCCTCTTTGTCCCTATATTCTGTCAGCGGATCGTCACTTCGTCCTGTATCAGTACCCGCATAGCCTTCTTCATACTGCATATTCTGTCCAGATGCTGCAGATGTTGTAGAATCCGGAGTTACTGTGTCTTTTGCCTTCCCTGCAACACCTTTGGTGGTATCCACAACTTTATCTTTGACCCCCATGGTGGTATCCACAACTTTATCTATTGTCCCCGAAATGACACCTTTAATGCCGGTTGATTTCCCAGTATCGTCACCGGAATCGCCGCTACCACCTCTTTTCTCTTCAAATGATTTTAATTCTGGTTCTGAAATATTCAATATCAATCGCGAACCATCATATCCCTGAATCTTTGATTTTGGTATAACGTAAATGTGTTCATTCATTACATCCCTTTCTACTATTACAGAGTCTTCTCTTTCCCCTATGATGTTACCGCAGTCCAGTCTATCGGTCGTACTTACTCCTTTATGGGATTTTATTAGTTCTGAAAAATCAATAAATGACATAATATATCATATTTTCTATTTTATAAAAGCTTTTTCTATCACACATGTTCTCGTTTTTGTCCATTAACAAAACGAAATCCCCATATTATTTTACTAAAATGGTGTTGGTTATGGAGTTGTGCATGGATTTTGTAAATCCATTGGTATGTGTTATGATCAAACAACAAGTCTTTTTGTGTTTTTACATCGCTGTGTGATACATTTATAGTCTTGTTTTTGCAGGTTCAATAACAAACTGACTGGGATACAAAAATAATAACCATAGGTCCCTTAATTTTGTGCATCCATAGCAAGTTATTTTATCAGATGCGTACGATCAAAACATAACAGGAGTAAATATTCAAAACCAGATATTGTACAGTAACTAGTGAAAATAAATTATCATCTTCTCAGCGTTCAGTAAGTGCAAATATAACAATTAGGAGACACACCATTCAATGGTTGTCGCTTTATCAATAAAGATAAAGTAAAATTATTGGGGCTTGTAAAGTGACATTTACTTCAAGCAAACCCGTAGAGACAGTAGCACTTCATATGCATCAGTCTGTTGTAAAACCCATGGAAAACATGGAGAGACGTCCAATACAAAATGGGATGATGGAACCCTATATCTATATCTATATCTATATCCACTATGGCAATATTTTCCAATGCCCCAGTCACGATTAAACATAAGCCTTTCAACTCAGGTCAATTTACTTTTTTAGGCTCCTCGTTTGTATTTCACGAAACCATTGGACAACTATTTACATTGATTTATGTATTTGACGCAGATGCAAAAATAATACAGAACAATCTAAAAGTGTTTTTAGTTTAAGCCTTTTTTTATGCGATTTTCTTTATTCAAACTGCAAAATTTTATGAGCAACTTAACAGAACAAAATATTAACAGAACAAAAAAAACAAGG
>JBBJMN010000164.1:0-3375 GCA_037720485.1 Candidatus Nitrosocosmicus sp. | reverse complement strand
TTTATTTTTTGGGCATACGCCTCTACTGAAAAATTTGTGTTTATCTCATGGTTTTCAACGGTTTTCTGTTTTTCCCCTTTTTCTTCATTAAGCGGGTCAGAGCAATTTACAGTAGATTGCTGCTGCTGCTGCTGCTGTAGTTGAATAACTTTACTTGTACAATCCACATATGCCTCATCAATGCTCGTTTGCTCTAAAACATCGGCATATTCTTCTAACAATACCATCACTTGGCGAGATATTTCACCATAGTAGTGCTTGTCAACGGGTTTTAAAATAAGTCCGGGACAGAGTTCCTTGGCTTTTAGCAAAGACATTGCGGACCTAACACCATATTTTCGGGCTTCATACGAACAAGAAGCTACGGCCCCCCTCGTTATTGTGCCTTCTTTTTCAGGGGTCATTATTACAGCATGAGGTTTCCCTTTAAGTGATGGGTCCCTAATTTCTTCACATGCTGGAAAAAACGCATTCATATCAACATGCATTATCACTCTTCCGCTCCAATGTAACGGCAATTGTGTGCCAGGGGTATGCGATTTTTTTTCTTGCAAATTCAGTGAACCAAGGATAGAGTTTATTTTGGAAGGAACATCTACAACTATAGCCGCAAAATCAATGCCTTGTTCGTGTGTTGTTGAGAACATTTCGTTCTCCTTTTGCTTTATTAGTTTTATCCATTCAGATTCGTCATGGTTTTTCTCAAATGCACTGTCAGACAGTTTAAGAAAAATAAAATCCGAAGTAACCGCCGGATAATAGGATTTGTAGCCATCATTGGACCAGGCGAAAACAGACCTATACTTTCTAAGTACATTATAAGTCAGATCTTGGTACCATGAAGATTGATTAAATTCAAAAACAACTGAATATCCATGGTAAGTGCATTCATTTAAGGTATTTTCAAGCCATTCTCTTCCACCATTAGCTAATGATATTGACTTTGGGGGAGATATAACAACGCACAAGGTTTTTTCTTCTAAAGGCGCCCAATATTCTAAAAAGTCCCCGATATCCCTTATTGCATCTCCGTTGTGTCTCTTTTCTACAACAGACTGAGGCATTTTTAAAGTAAAGCGAAAACCATCGGGTGTTTCCATAAACCAATTCTTTAATGTTGCAGCGCTGGGAAGAAAAGAACTATCGCTTAAATCAACATGAACAAAATCAATAACTTTAGAATAATAGGATAGAAAATGTTTGGGCTCTAGGCCAACAGGATAAAAATCTTTGGCCCATTGCTGGTTTCGCCACCCTGAGCATCCAACATAATATTTCAAGTACCTTCACCTGGACTCCTTTATTGTGATCTAATCATTTAATCAGGTCTGGTTTAAACATATCATTTCAGTTCTCAGAAGTAGGAGGAGAAGGATGAGAACACTACACACATGTAATAGACTACTCCCGTATTTTTTTGTTAACTCTATAGCACATACACATGGCTAAATACTAAAAGATAGGCGTATAATTTATTTATGTGCAGTGCAAAATAACCTTGCTGAGATCATCGAAATTAAAGACACTGATAAACATGCTTTTGCATAAAATTTACACCAATGCAACAAGCACATCATTAATACAAATTAATCAAAGTAACGTTCTGCAAAGGAAAATCATTTATTCATTCACTTCAACACCAATTTTTACCCTCAATTCTGTTTAAGAATATTAGATATAGATGTATTGGCATATACAACTTTTTTCTCCCATATTGTCAGTTCTTATACCATGTAAATAAGATTACAAAAAATAAATAAGGACTATAAAAACTAAATGGCAAAATGATATTGCTTTGCTATTTTCAAGGTATTGGAGTGTAAAAGAACCGATAAAGATAATCCATGCCTGACTTTATTTGTATGCTAAAAGCTTATGCTTATTTATACTATCTTAACATATTAATTTCATATGGATAAAGAAAATAGAGACCAATCAAAAGAGGAAATGCTAAAGCCAGTCCAGGAAGAGGAAGAAAAAAAGGACATTGACGAGGTCAAAAATTCAGAGGAATTAAAAGAGGAAATGCTAAAGCCAGTCACAAAATCAAAATCAGATACAGATACAGATACAGATAGGGAATTACAAGATTTAGAAGTCGAAACAACAGGTGGTGGGGCTGGCGGTGGTGGTGGCTAATTCTATAAAACATTTGCATGCGCATTTTTATTCTAAATTAAGTGTTTAATTTTACCTAATTAAACAAGGTACAAAGGATATTGAGTTACTTGTTATGCTGATAAAACAGGCACCATAAATAATAATTGCATTAGACCAATTCGCTTTTTCTATCTTATTTGAAAATTGGATCATATGCTGCATGGCATGTTGTCACATGTTTGACGATAAAGGACTTATTTTTAATGTCTTTTGTAACCAAATAAAAAAATTTAGCCAACATATAATAAAAACTGTCAAGCCTTTTTTGGATTCATTGTCTCAAAGTCCATGAAATAAGTTAAATTTAGCAATATTGTTAATTATAGATATATCCAAAATTTATAGCAGATGCAATGCTCGGAAAAGTTGCAAAAAAATTGAGAATATTTGGTTTTGATACAGAGTATTTAGCAAATGCTGATGACAATGAGATAATCAATAGGTGCTCAGACAGGAAGAGAATTATTTTAACAAGGGACAAACAGCTATACAAAAGATTAACCATATTAAACATCCCAAGTTTTCCCATCATATCAGATAATGAATTAGAAACTTTAATCATCATTATGAAGGAATCAAATATCAATTACGTTCTTTCAGTTCCAAATGAAAATACCAGATGTTCATTGTGCAATGGTACATTGGATAAAGCTCAAAAGTCATCATTAGCAGACACTGTTCCCAAAAAAGTGTTTGAAAATGTAAATATTTTTTTCAAGTGTACAAGTTGTAAAAAAGTTTATTGGGATGGAAAACATACCAAAGAATTAAATCATATTATCGGTAAAATCAACAAAGAAATAGAACAAGTTTAAAAGTTCAATGATTTCATAAATAGTACATTGTTGATTTATCGTCGTAAATAAGTTAGGTGATACTGCAAAATATTAGATTATTCTCCAAACTAGTGGTGGTTGTCGGGTATGTTTTATCACACACCAAATTAAACTTTCAAGTTTTTTAAATATAATTTTTATAAAAAACACTTTAGATGATATGCCCTTTAGTTTTATAACTTGAGGCAGAACAAAAATAGGATTCGCTTTATTTTGGGGGCGAAATTAGGTAATTCTTTGAATGCACCCGTTTTCAGTATCCACCAGGTTTAACTAAAGAATTGGATCTGAAAATTCTCTATACTGTTTATAATGTTTCTATTTTTTATATACAGTTTTTGTTTGTTGATATTACATCTTAAACATACAATATTTAGTT
>JBBJMN010000163.1:0-3415 GCA_037720485.1 Candidatus Nitrosocosmicus sp. | reverse complement strand
TGTTGTAACGTGGAATTTTGTTTCTTGACTCCTCTATTGACCTGTTGATGTTGTCCTTAGTTTGGTCAAGTGACCTGTTGATTGACTCTTTGATATCATTAGAGTTTTGGTTGTTGTTGGTTTCATAGGAATATTTTGTGAAGTATGAATTATTGTTGTCGTTGTTTTTGCTTGTTGAATTTGTTTTATAATCTGATTTAAATGCCATCACTAGCTATTAATTAGCATGCTATATAATTATTGGTTTTTTATGGAATTTGCAACCATTAAAATCCTTCAAAGGCTTATTTGGATCTTTCATTTAAAATAATATTCTTAACTTTAAGTTGTTTTATACTTACATCTTTATTTTAGTTAAATTCGAAAATTAAGAATTAGCGACATTAAAAAAGACACCTTATGTTAGAGAATAAGTCGTTGTAAAAAAGAAACCTGTCACGGAAACAAAACAAGTCTCAGAAGTCACGTCTGAAAAAGTAAACACATCTGACATCGAATAAGAATCACAATATTCTTTTTATGAACCCTATAATATCTAGTAACACAACTGGATAATAAAGACAAAATCCCAAATTTATGTTCTTAATAAATTTTGTTATCAACATAAAAACAGAAGTCTTACGGAACCATCACTAAAACACACGGTAAGGCGCCATTTGCCTTATATATTAGGGGGAAGAATAACTGGAATAATTATTACTTAATACTTTAAACATAATAAACTTGAAAAACTAGCCTTAAATAAAAAAACAAAAATAAAAGTTATACGGCTTCTTTTTCGCCGCTGTTATCGTCGGTTGTTGTTGTTGCTTCCAATGCCGCTTTTCTAAGGTCTCCGGCAGGACCACTTGTTTCAGGGTTACTTTCTGCATCGCCTATTTCAGATGCATTGTTTTGAGATTGTTCTAGATTTTTGTTTTTCTTGTTGTTTTCTCCTGTTGAATTGCCCATTAATAATGAATAACTAACAAAAGTTATTAATCCATGCTTGATATTTAATATTGCATCATTTAAAATTGCACATGTTATGAAATTTTTTATTGATAAGACTTTATTCACTCTACGATTTCTTATTCTTATTGTGATGATATACAAAAAACTGTAACCAATCGATTATGTGCTTTAATTTCTTTTCTTTTTTCTAGATGGAAATTTTTATGGTAACGTTCCTTTTTATTTTTGATGTATTGAACGAGTTTTTTTATAATGACAATTTTCTCACAGTAGGAACGAATAGAACATTATAATGGTATTTACATGCTTGAGTATACCGCTTTCCTCATCCATCTGTTGTATTGGAATTTTGCCATGAGTTTTGATTAAATTAGCGATAATTACTATGCAACATTAGTGTTCCTTTTATAGATATGCTGTTTTTAAGATTACTTTGCCTTTTAGCGCAACGGCAAA
The DNA here is from genome assembly GCA_037720485.1 of Candidatus Nitrosocosmicus sp. Classification (GTDB taxonomy): domain Archaea; phylum Thermoproteota; class Nitrososphaeria; order Nitrososphaerales; family Nitrososphaeraceae; genus Nitrosocosmicus. The sequence continues at coordinate 2,005 of JBBJMN010000163.1, read as the reverse complement.
GTAAATCCAAATATGGTTTGAATTACCCCTGATAACGGTATCATCTATAACATAACCTGCATTTTTTTCCTATTGCTTGTCATTTTTACTAGTTTATACTTTCGGATCCGTTTGCAGATATAGATGTCACTTTAAGTTGAATATTAAAGAGGCTATGCTTTTGTGTGTTGCTAAAGGACAAAAATGGAAAGTACAAAATATAACCCATGGTCGACGCACCTGATGGTGTTTTGTTATATGTGATATTCATAATAGAAATAGGGCAGATTCAATCCATAGGTCCATGGTAAAATGAGGAGAAGCCGTTTGAACAAAGATATAGTTATACAAAAAACATATCCAATCTAATGGACAGTCAAACAAAAAAGATTACGGTTAAATGCCTCATGTGCGAAGAAGAAATCACAGAACCCTTAAGTCCAAGTTTTGCGGAAATGCATATAGCTAGCAATCCCGGACACCTAGAGTATAGGGTAACATTGGAGATGTCTTCTTCAAATGTCCCGGCTAATAAACCAACTTTAGTCTTTGATGATAAGAAAGAACACTAGCAGATTTCATTAAAAGTTGCAATAACATTACAATATTAAAACAATAAAATGAAAAAAGTATGTTTTAACGGATTAATTTAAGTTCAAAACCATGTATTTCTGATATCGAATTTATCAAAACAATGGTGAAAATAGAGATAATTAAAATACCATGTGTGTTTGAATAGTTGCTTGAATGCTGTTGATTTGTATTATGGTCTGTATTTGATTCTGAATACCATTGCAATTCATATTTTCTATAAGTCATTATTGGGTTTTACCCAAAATATGTATTTCTCCAAGGCAATTAATTGTTAACATGTGGTTTTATTGTCCATTATTTTTGTCATTAGGCATCATCTCATATAACAAGTAAATATACCCAACATGATTCAGGTTTTGAACAAAACCAATTTAATTAATTATGAAAATGACTTTTAAATTTGATCCCCTGCGTCATCTAACACCTCTTTTGCCTTTTCATTTTCATTTTTATCTGATTTCGGATTGTCAGGATCTGTAATTTCAATTGTTGGTTCTCCATCTGTTGCTGTCCTTGCTCTTTTGTCGGAATCTTCAATATTATCTCCATCTTCTTTATTTTTTTTATATTCGTCCATCATCACAAACCAGCATTATTGTGCTATGATGTTATATAAATAAAATAGTATAGCCAAAATTATTTTTTCTAATTTAATTGTTATAATTATTTTTCTTAAATAGATTGATTATTGCCAAAAGATACAACAATCATAAAATTCCGATGACTTTAACTTTCTTTTTCTTTCCTTTAACACAATTTAGGAAAAGATTGAGCGAATTGGGTGAGATAATAGCTAAATGCCTCTTTCACGACACTATTTCTTTTGTATTTGATATCTGCGTTATTATAATTCGTCAAATTGATCATATAAAGTAAAAGACTATTAGTAAATGGTGAATGTCTTAATTTGAATATGCGATCACATATTGTTGTCTTTGTTTTGGTCTCTGCAATACTGTTTTGAATCATTGTTGTGGGTGGATGAACATATTTCACCGATTACTTATTAGTGAGAATAGAAATCATTTCATATGCATCATATTGTTTGAATATAAAAATGGTTTGGATTTGGGGATTTCATATTATAAGAGATTTTAAAAATCCTATTTCTTTTATTTTGTAAAGCATTTGGAAAAGTCAAATGAAGTTTATTAAATTTTTCTCTTAAAATAACACTAACAATGTTTGAAAGCAACAAGGATAACAACAAAAGTCGGGTAGCAGTAATAACTGGTTCAAGCAGGGGTATTGGCAAAGCTATTGCAATAGAGTTTTTCAAGTCAGGATATAGTTTGGTGTTAAACGCAAGGGATGAGCATGAACTAAATGATACCGCTGAAGATATTTTAAGGGAAGCGTTAGGAGAATCTTTAGAGTCTATCCCAAAATTCGATAGAATTATAGCTTGTTATGATCACTGCTAAAGTGTGAC
>JBBJMN010000162.1:0-3427 GCA_037720485.1 Candidatus Nitrosocosmicus sp. | reverse complement strand
GCTGAAAAGGCCATCATTATTGTTGATACCGCAAAGATTGAATATCCAAGTAACAGCACTTTCTCCTTTCCAGTTCTGTCCGCAAAAATACCTGCTGGAATGCCAATTATTGTGTGTGCGACATTGATTATTGCATATACTATTGGAATTAGACTTTGGTCTATCCCAAGGTCTGAGCCTTTCAGTAAGATAAATGAAAAGTTAAATGCGCCAAGACTAAATATCCCGGTAATAACTAAAAGAATGACAAATGGTTTGTTTCTCTTGAAAAGTCCACCTATGTTTTCAAATATTGTTGTGTTATACAGTTTTTTTATTGCAACCTCTTTTACAAAGAACACCAAAATTGTTACTGCAATAACACCTGGAATAAGTGAGAGAAGAAATACCGCCTTAATGTCCATTATCTGTAAAATTGCAAAGGCCACTATGGGTCCCACTATGGCACCCATCTGGTCAATTGTTCTGTGAATCCCAAACGCTTTGCCTGAGATGGATTCAGATACAGAATCAGCAATTAATGCATCACGAGGTGCGGTTCGTATCCCTTTACCCATTCTGTCTGTTGCCCTCACCACAAAGGCATCAATCCAACCGCTACTAAACATAAAGAAGGGTTTGCTTATTGTTGATAACCCATACCCAATTATGACAAATATTTTTCTTTTCCGAAACTTATCAGATAGTGCACCAGAAAACATTCTAAAAACATAACTTGTAAGTTCCGAGGAACCCTCTATTGCACCAAGAATTGCTCTTGACACACCCAAATTGTTAACCAAGAAAAGGGGAAGAACACTTAAAATCATCTCAGTTGAAAAGTCGGTAAAGAAACTCACCAAGCCCATCGAAAGGACATTGCGAATTCCTGCTGGGTTGTCTTTCTCTTTTACATCACCTTTATCTTTCTTTGAACCGTCTTTTGGAATCAAAATTTCAGTCTTCCCTCCATCAATTTTAGTTATTAACTTCTTTTTTTGTGATTGTATAAATCATTAATTAGATTCAACTTTATTAATCTAAAAATCATCAGGAAGATATTTTACCAATACCTTATTTCCGTATGTCAGGCAGATAATGAAAGGAATTGAATTCCTCTTTCTTGGACTTGGTGCAGTTTTGGGTGCATTTCTAAGATACAAAATAACATCTTACCCTTTGCTGTTTGGTAGTATCGCTTCAAATGTGTTATTGGTAAATATAATAGGAAGTTTTGTTCTGGGGATTTTTTCTGTATTGTCTGCGAATTTAAATCTGGATTCAAGATACTCCTTTCTAGTTGCAATCGGCTTTTGCGGTTCTTTAACCACAATGTCCTCATTTGCGTTGGAAAGCGTAAATATGATTGACAATAGGCAATTTCTTTATGTATCCGTCAACATCATTGCAAATGTTTCATTATCCCTTCTCGCTATATACGGTGGTAGAATTCTAATATCTCACATAATACAAGGTAACAGTTAATGGTAAGGCAATCAATGCTCTGTCTGACTATACGAATCAAAAAGAATGATGAGATAATCGGAAAAAGATTGGAAAAGGTATTACTGGAGTTCTTGAAGAAGGCAAAAGTCTCTGGAGCAACAGTATGGCTTGGTGTTGATGGATTTGGAAAGAGTGGTAAATCAACACTTCACTTAGAGGGACTGACAATTAACCAACCTATGATGATTGATATAGTTGAGGAAAGTTCAAAGATAGAGCCCTTGCTTCCCGAATTAAAAAGAATGGTAAATGACCATGGATTAATAACGATACATCATGTAGATGTGATTTAATCAAGCAATTAATTCCTAGATACCTTTATTATCAAAAACCAACAAATCCTCATTAAAATTAAAATCATTATTGGTTAGTCTGTTTAAAAATAAAGCCAGGTTTTCGTATTCTATATAGTATTTGCATTCCAGGGCGGTTTTAATCCTGTTGTCAGACCTTACTCCAATCGAAATGTCTGCCTTTTCAAATGCAGGGTTATCATTTTCAGAATCACCAAGATAAAGGACATTATCATCAGTTGTCAATTGTAACATATTGGCAATGCCATCATATGCCATTGCCTTGCTACAAGGACATGTATAAAGGTCTATGAATGGGTGATTCCTGTATGTTTGAACAACCAACTCTTCATCTGTTATGTGATGTTCTTTTTTAAATAACATCATATCGTTTACTATGTTTTTCTTGTAGGCAGAGAACACCGTCCAATCGGATAGACTTCTTCCATCCACAGTTATTCCGCATAATATTTTGTTTTCACTGAGGGTATATTTTAGTTCTATTTTTAAATCCCTATAATTTGTGCATATTTGTTGGTGTATTTGCTTTAAAAAAGTTGAATTATTCTTTAAAGTTGTCTTGTCAACTAATAACATGCAATTCTTGATATTGGAGTTCTGTATGCTCTTGGCATCATTTGATGAATGTTTATTTTCCGTAGTTTCCATTTTATCGATGATTTCAATTCCAAGGATGCACGATAGTGTTTTTGAGAACTTGACTTTATCTTTTAGAAAATAATAGTCTTTACTAGAAATTATGCATACGGGAATGTTATAGGCAACATCCCATAACGCTTTCTCTAGTTCATCAGGTATTGTATTTATGAAGCTATTGCCAACTTGAGCAGGAACTAAAGTTCCATCATAGTCCGAAAAAATAGCGGAAACTTTCAGAATCATGCTGTATGAAATTTATCATATAAGCATATACAATATTATACAACTAAAAGTAATTACTGAATATGCATTGATGAAACAATGATAAAATATTATATTCATTTAATAAATTAAACAAAACCTGACAATGTCTTTTGCCTATAATGCCATAACGATTTCAATAACTGCAGGCCTTTCCATGACATGACCAATTCTCTTATACTAACTCCTCGATTGGGAGCACTGGTTTGGAGGTCATACGTGATACCTGGTGTTTGAAACTCGTTATTGTTAAGGTGATGCCATACACATAGGTAACATTAGGAATCATTTCAAGCGCGATACACAAACATCATAATAATTCAGGTATTAGTTTTTTTTGAGTTTAATGGAGGCCACAAGATAAAGCGTTACGGGCTCTTCATATTCTTCTCTCATCCAAAGCATCCTAAAACCCTCTTTGGCAATCAAATCAAGTGTTTCCTTCTCTGAAAAGAATCTTACCTCAAAGCCGTTTATGTCATATATCCCCCCTTCTACTTCAACTCCAACACCATGGAATTGGTCATTATGGTTTCTGACAGAAAAATAGTTCAACCCATTTGGTTTTAATATACGCCTAATCTCCGAAAAAATAGAATGGAGATTAGCCTGTGAAAACCTCATGTTCAGGAGCATGTGTGAATACACCGCATCAAAACATGCATTTTTAAATGGCAATGGCTTTTTGACATCAAAGAGTTGCGATTTTACTTGTAGTTTATTTTCAT
>JBBJMN010000051.1:0-13869 GCA_037720485.1 Candidatus Nitrosocosmicus sp. | reverse complement strand
TATTTTGCATAGCTAAACATAGACTGATAAAAAAGGACCGTTTCAAATCCTTCTCGGAAAATGGTAAAAAAGGACAACATTACAAAAACCATGACACTACCCGTTGCGGTAGCCTGCCATACTTTTGCCTTGACAAATTCAATCCATTTTTTAGTTTCAATTTTGTTTAGGACCCAAAAACTCACCCAAAATAATACCGCGACAGCAGATATGCCTGCTGCGCCTTCGATTAATTCCCTATTAGCTCCTGTAATTTTTATCAGATTGTCTGCTACCATCCACATAATTGTCGTAGCGACAATTGCAAGCAGTATCCCAAAGTAGATGTGTTTTTTGAATTTTTCGTTTCTAGATGCTTCTAAATATGTGAGCATTGCTCCGATTATCAGGGCCGACTCCAAGCCTTCTCTAAATATTATGGATAGAGAAGATGAAAACGCGATCGTTGGAGCAATGATACCAGTGCCTGAAACAAGTCGCTCCGATTCATCTAGTCCATTTCGTATCTCTATTATTTTTTTCTCAATTGTTTCATATGGTACTTTTTTTTCTAACAGATTTCTTAGTTCTGCAAATTTGATTTCCATGTCAAGTGTAAAATCGGGATTTATTGGTCTAAGTGGAATCTCAATGTTTTCATAGCTATTCAGATAAACTGCACGGGCCTCGCTTTTAGATTCGTCATATTTTTGTTCTTGGTAAAGGGTCAAAATTTTATTCAATCCTAGTCTTATCTCATCTACATTATTTCGAACCAGTTGTTTTTGTGAATCAGCAACACCACCCATTATTTTTCTTTCTCCAGTGTATACACCAAATCCCTCCCGTAGTGAATCTATATTGGCGAAAGTGCTTGTAAAACTAGTTTTGTTATCAAGCTGATTCGCAGATTGAATATTTGGCTGTGTATTTATTGTGGATGAAAGGCTTTGCAATAATGATTCAGCTTTTAAGAGGTTAGGCAAAATGGTCTTATTCACAAACAAAGAAATTTCTGATGGAGGTTGTCTTGAATCAATTTTGCTAATTAGATTTTCTCTTAATTCTATCTCTAGTGTGTTCTTTAATGTAGCATCTACCTTTTCGATAGGGGCTTCAAGGTATTCATAATTATCCAAATAGGCCTCTACCGCATAGTTGTATGCCTGGGGATATTTTCCTATGCTAACAGATTCAATTACTTTGGATAATAATTCATAAATATTCTTAAAATATTTCTCATTTTCACTATCAGATAGCGCAGCAGTCTCAGCTGCTAAGGTTGCATCATAATTACTTTTTACATAATTAATAAGTTTAGAAATAGTTTGACTGCCTTGTTTATTCCTGATAGCATCATTGAGTTTATCATAGTACAGTTGACTTTCTGCAATGGTGTTTGAATCAAGGCCACGTATTGAGGATATTAACCTCTCCGAAATTTTGACCAGACCCATAGAATTTTCATAATCGACCAGATTTAATGGATTAGTGGACCTTTCTGCTGATTTTACATTAGATAAATTTGAATTTATATAAGATTGCAAAGAATCATCCAATAGTAACAGGGAAGTTTGTAAAGTAAGCAAATCATTGTTAGATAAGATGGGCAACATATCGGACGGTATTGTACCATCTACTCTATTTATCAAAAGAGTCCTAGTCAAATTTTCAGTAACGTCTTGAATTTGATTTAGATTGGATTCTAAATTAACAGATGAAAAAACATCAGAAGATTGGGATTCTTTATTGCTTTTTGAATTTATGAAAATTGGCAAATCTGTGAGCAAACCTTCCAATTTAATTGATGCAGAAGGGTCGACCTTTTCCAAATATTGTTTAATTGTAGGATAGGTAATAGAATGAGGAATATACGAATGATAAAATGCTCCCTCTGTATTATTGTCTTTTAGATTTTGAGAGGTTAAATCAATTTGTAAATTAATTCTCTCTAAATTAAGAAAAATCAATTGGGCGTCCTTTTGGGAAATCTCGCTAAGATTGGATTCAATCAGGCCATAAACAGACAGGGGGTCGCTAATGTGAAAGAGTATGAGACTATTTAAGATAAATAAGAAAAATGTGCAGACAAAGAAAATTAAGGATGAAAAAAAAGAACGACGGGAATAGTATTTACCTGAATACATCTAATTAATGAATTAGATTTACCTATTGACTAATTAATGGATAGACAATTCTCAATATCGAGAATGACCCGAGCTTTTATTTACACTAAAATCTCTCCTCTTCACATGAATAGTACCAATAAAAATTCAAGTATTAATCTATTTTTAGCAATAGTCTGTGTACTAGCACTGTTAATTCCCTCATCTTACTCGACAATTAATGATGTTTTTGCATAACATAATGTACCCCGTAGTGGTGAGGGTGTCAACCTACAGCCAAATATTAGTGCAGAAAGCATCTTTAATACCAAAACAATGACTTTGGGCGACAATGCAAAAAACCTTGTTATGCTGATTCCTAACGAAGGTCATCATGCAGCTGGCGAAGACAACGAAGCTAGATTTTTGGACCAACGTTTTGTACCGGAGAATGCAGTAGTTAACACTGGAACTACCGTACAGTGGTTTAATGGAGACGCTGGTCACGAACGCACTATGGATGTAAAAGACACGGATGTAAGCACTTCTATATTTAATACCGGCGAAATAGTAGATAGCCAAGCATCTAACCCATTTACTTTTAGCAAACCTGGTGTGTTTAATTATGAGGCCGAAGGTGACCCAGGTGTAACAATGACTGGTTCTGTAACTGTAGGTAACATACAATCACCTGTAAACCATCAGCCACCTACATCAAATTCAAGTTCAGGCAGTATTGACACAGTAGGAATTCTGATGGTTCCAACACAAGACATTGATAATTATATAAATCAAATAACTAGTGCAGGAATTACAGTCGACAATACCTATGACTTTAAAGATTTGAGAGGCGGACAGGAGGGAACAGGTGATACGGAAACATTGATTGTGTGGACTACAGGTGGCAAGGATTTAAGCCAAACACTTTCATTTTTAAGCGGACTTTCATCTGATTTGCCATACAGTTAATCTAAAGTTCTTTCTATTTTATTTTCAGTACTCTTTTTCAGTTAATTATGCAATGCTTTGGTATTCACTGACTTTTAATTTTAATAATTAATTTCAACCTTTGTTGGTCCCGTGGCGATATCCCTATGATTTCCACCGAATAGGATACCTATTTGAGTAACAATATTAACTTTTAACACTTGATCCTTTTGGATTTAATCACATTCCATCGTAATTGCTATCAAGATAATGTGATACAAAAAAAACAAATCCCAACCTTTCCATAATTCCCTTTGATTCAAATTTTGATGTTTGTCCTAGTTCTTTTTATTATGAAATGATGCCACTGATTATGGCTCCATTTCAAGGACGTTTCCCAAAATATCTATGTCAATACTCTAAATTACACCAGTTATTTTTATTCCCTCCATCTTTATGCCTTATGAATTTTATTGTGACCTGTATACCCTTGGAGGTATAGTTATTGATGTTTGCAATACTATATGTATATCCATACATCGTCTAACGCTCTTTTACAGTAAACTTATCCCTATCCATGGATCCGCCGCCAGTAGAAGTAAATTTTCCTTCAATATAGTTAACATAAAATTTTAGTTCCAAAAATCCATAGACATCGGAAAAATGTGTATCATTTGGCTCCACTATATGGTATTGGCTTCTGCCTCCTAGTCCACTAACGATGTAATTCATGCCATCTTTTTCTTCCCTTTGATAATTATGATTATGACCAGATAGTATCAAATCTACGCCAGTATTTTTAAAAAGATCGTGATATTTGTTAAATAGAGCATTGTTCCATTCTTCTAAAGCGCTATGACATGAAATAATTCTAAAAAGTTCCAGGATAGAATTGCATTCTGCTGAAACGAAAGGTGCATGGCTTATTACAATTTTATATGTTGCATTAGAATTTTCTAATTTATTCTTAACGAAATTAAGTTGTTCATTTTCTAAAACATTTTTTGCACTATTACCTTCTTCTTGTTCTTCTAATCCTGTGAAATTCATTGCCACAACTAGAATTTTACTCCCATCAAGATCAAATGTTTTGCTGTAATATCCTACTTGAGGTATGTTATAATGAATCAAAAGCTGCTTTTTTGTTTCCCTATTTCCATCGCCGCTATCTATGTCATGGTTACCAATTGTAACCAATACATGGGTAGTTCCATTATTTTCTAAAACCTTGGTTTGCTCAAAGAAGCAAGCTAAACTTTTATCATACGATAAGTCCCCTAAGAATATAACTAAATTGGGATGACTGTTTGCTATCATGGAAATTGTTTGTTTCCCATTGCTATTACAACTAATATCTCCAACGGCAGCAACATTATTTGGAATATCTTGTTGTCCAAAAACCTCCATTATACTTGGTAAAAATAGAACAAAAATAAAAGACACTCCAATAGTCAACGAGAATATTGCATAACAATGATTCACAAAAATTTTTTTATAGGATCATATTTATGATTTCATCTAGATTGAACCGAATTCGATTGACGATTAGTTTTATCTTTTTGTCTCTATTTGATTAATTTTTCATAAAAAATGGGATCTATATATAACGCCATATGCCAAAATTATAAATAACCTTTAAGATATTTTATCTAGATTGTCTTCTTCCTCCTCACCTTCTCGACCTTTCTTCTTCCTCCTCACCTTCTCGACCTTTCTTCTTCCTCCTCACCTTCTCGACCTTTCTTCTTCCTCCTCACCTTCTCGAATATGGCATCTTCTGTCCGGGGGGCGTCCTTTTTGGTGACAGTCAGATAGATAACTGCTGCTAAAATGGCTGTGAGATATATTGCACTGGTTACCAGAGTTCCAAGTCCTAACCCGCCAAATTCAGGTGATTGTGCAAAGTAGTCGCCAACTGATGCGCCAAGCGGACGCGTTAGAATGTACGCAAGCCAAAATGCCAGTACGGAATTGAGTTTAAACTTTAGGTAGGCAACGGCAATAACTGCGATCAAAGCGCCAAAGATCGCAGCAGTCACAGGGTATCCAAGTTCAAATGTTTCTGCGACAAGGTCTCCAACAGCTGTTCCAAGCGCAAAAGTAAAGAAGATCGCCAGCCAGTAGAATGCCTCTCTCCTGGTTGTATAAATTGAATGAATGGATAATGTTTTTTCAGTTTTGTACCAAGCCGCGAAAATCACTGCAAGCGCAATGCTGAAAACAATTGTGGTAGTTTCCAGAGGGACTTCAAATTTATCAGTTAAATTATCCGTAATAAGGGTACCAAAGATACTCAGTAGCACAACTGAAACCCAATAAATGCTCGGAACGTACTCTTTTCTTTTAAATTGGATGAAAAGTGCTAGTGCTAAAAATATACCCATAATGAAAGTTGTATTGGTTAATCCTACATGGAGATTCCAATCTATAAAATCCGCTGCTGTCTCTCCCACCGTTACACAAAGAATTTTAATAACCCAGAAATAGATTGTAATTTCTGGTACTTTAATTAACATTTGTCTTGCTTGCATTAAAAACTCCTAACGGGCTAGGATAATAACTGATTTGGTACAGTCAGTTAAATACAATAACCAATTCTACTTGCATGTGAACTTAAGTCGTATACGGCAATTATAGAGTTGTACCTAAATCGTTATATATAACCTAATTTTTTCGTTATTATTAAAATGTGTAACTATATTTACATTTTTTTGATCATTCCGTTTTTATATTATGTACTAACTGGGCATTATTACGATAAATAATCATTGTAATGTCATTCCAAAAAGCAGTTAGGATACTCCAAAACCATATTGGATCGTTTTATACATTAGAATTGGTTAATTCTGTACTATTCTCCTCCGCTACTTGTCATTCATCACTGTACCAAGATATTATCAGAAAGATGGATATGAAGGAGGAAACATACAATAATCATGATAGCGAATTTAAGTATGATATTGTAAATGCCATTAAACGTGGAGTCAACATATGAACATAGAAGGCAATTCTTTTACAGGAACAGAACTATTGGTATTGAAATACATACAAGAAAATCCAGGTTGTCATCTGAGAAAAATAAAAAAAGAGGTTAAGATCTCTATGGGTTCTGTGCAATATTTTTTAAGTAAATTAGAAAATAACGGAAAAATCACCTCTCAGAGAAAAGGTCTTCATAAACATTATTTTCCAATTGGAATTTTTGAGGAAAATGAGAGGGAAATTCTTCAATTTTTAACTAGAGAGACAGATAGAGAAATCATATTTTTCATTATAGAAAACGTAAATCCTACTCAAACAGATATTAAAAGAGCATTAAGAATATCTTCATCAGCAATTAATTGGCATTTAAGACGTCTAATCAATTCCGAAATAATTGTTGAAGAAAGAGACCGCAGGTATAAAAGATACAGTTTGAGTTCCAAAGTAAATTCGTCATATATTGGAAATTTATTAAAAAACTATTATCCAAGCATTTGGGACAAGTGGAGTAACCGATTGGCCGAAATGTTCTTATCACTTTCCAATAGCAAAAAAATAAAGGAAGAGGAAGAAAAAAACAGTGAGGACAAATAAATGATCATATTTTCTATATTATATCCAATTTTCGTCAATTTCCTTCAATTTAATGTGCATTCTTTTTTTTTAGAAGTGGAACATGTGGAACTATTAGAACAGTCTATTTCTGCATTAATCGGAATATTCTCTATTCTTTTACTGCTGTTATCACTCTCGGCGTACAAGAAAACAGAAGTAAAAAGCACTTTATATGCGGCAGCTGCTTTTGGACTTTTTGCTGTTGGTCTATTCCTTAACGTGCTAGAAGATAGTTATGAAATTTTTGAATCTATATACAGTGACATATTAACATCATCTATCACACTTTCTATCCTAATACTTTTCTTCCTGGCAATCGTTAAAAGAAATGGATGATATTTTTATTTATTATATGGGCCATCCGAATTCAAAAAACAGTGATAAAAATTTATGTATTTATTTGTGAATATATGCATTTTCCTTATGATGCATTAAATGTTCAAAGCATTCATCAAATTATCCTTTAGTCTAGTAAATAGAACTAAGATATCTAGGTGTTTACCTATCTAGAAATACCCAAGGTAATGTGGGTAATGTGGGTAATGCATTTATCTAATTGACATGATACTTTTGTTAGTTATTTTATGCTATCATTTAGATATTCGTACCAATCTACTTATTTAGATATGAAAGTACCATTAAATGGATGATAAATAACGACCATCCTAGAAGAAACGGAATGCGTGTTACCATGGCTGTCACCATACTGCTTGCAACAATAATGGCCGCATCTTGCCTATCAAATGTTCAAAACCTGTTTGCACAGTCTGGTGGCCCACGTAACAGTTCAGTTACAAGTGACGAACCAGAGGAGGATCAGTCAAAGCTGATACCATTAGCAAAAATAACTAGTGACGAAGCTACTCAGATTGCTGTCAAAAATGTATCCGCACAGACAAGTGATGTGAAATCTATAGAATTAGAAGATGAAAATGGGGATGTAGTTTATTCTGTAGATGTTACACAAGGAGACAAGCCAGTAGATGTGAAGGTTGATGCAGTAAGTGGTAATGTCCTAAGAGTACAACAAGACGATTTGGAACAAAATGATACTGATGTTGGAGACATCGAGACCAATGACACCAAATAAAATGTATTAAGACAACAAGTTTCATACTTCAAATTGCTTAAACAAACCATTCTGAGTGTTTTTATTTTTTTAAAATTTAACAAAGAATCAAGCAAGAATGGCCATACATTTCAGCCTTATAAAGTTCATAACTAAAACAACTTTGTTACCATGCGTCATAAAGCATCGGGGTCCAGAGTATCGTCATCAATCTGAAGGAACCCTTCCTTCAATAACTACTAGAGTGAATGGATATTTTCATGTTTTGATCTAAAAACTTTCATTTGGAAATCATATTTCAAATTAGATTAAGGGCACTATAACCTCGTTAGTAGTATATATTGATAATTAGATTCCGTGATGTAGGTTAAACATATTACTTTGTATAGTAATTCTTTAAGCTTTATAAAATGTTGATTAAATCGAACGCAAACAATCTATAAAGATCTTTATTTACCTTGAAATTACTGCCGGTAGTTATAACTGGACCTTTCATTGGCTTGTTTTTCTGGATATCTATACAAAGTACTAAAAACCGTATCCAAATCTGCGAAACACCTAAAGAAGAAGCACTATTATATCACAATCCGTTGTGCCTTCCCAACAAACCAAACAAATTGCAACTATCACTGTATCTTTGTCAAAGAAACAAAGTAAATCCATTCAACTAGACGACGAGAATGGAAAGATACTATAATCAATAGGTGTCCAAAAAAACAATGAAACTTTAGACATCCAAGTTGATACGGAAAATGGAATGGTATTGAGCTACCAGCCTGATTCTATTGTAAAATAGGAGAAGACCCAATTGAAGAATATGGTGAAGAAATTATTCCATACGTATACATCAATTTTGTAAACAGATCCTGAATTATCAAATAAGGCATTTGATATTGTCTTATCTGCAATCAAATATTTAATAATCTTGTCAAAAATATATAATTAGGTTGTTTTATTCTTCTTGTTGTTGGGTGTCCAATTAACTGTATGGCAGTGAGGAAGATAACTCGCTAATAGGGGGGATTATCCTGTTGAGGCCTTTTCCTGCAGAAGTCCAAACGATAAGGGATTGTGTATCACCTGTTCCTTTCTGTCCTCCTCTCAAATCTTTAAAGTCATGCCTGCTATCTATAGTTAGACCCGCATTCTGTATTTCTTGCACATACGTATCAATGTCTTGTGTTGGAACCATCAGAATTCCTACTGTGTCGATTGCTGTACCGCCATCAGAACTGGAAACAGGAGAAGACAGGTTATCTACTACTGTTATGGTCCCTCTCATTATGACACCTGGATCGCCTTCGGCTTCATAATTATAAACTCCGGATTTATCAAAAGTATGTGTTGGAGATAATTGCATATCTGTTATTTTTCCAGTGTTAAATAATGATGTGCCTCCGTCTGTATCCTTTACGTCTATAGTGCGTTCATGACCCACATCACCGTTAAACCATGATACTGTAGTTCCGGTATTGATGATGGCATTCTCCGGTACAAAATGTTGGTCCAAAAATCTGGATTCTTTATCTTCCCCCGCAGCATGATGACCTTCATTTGGAATGAGGATAACAATATTTTTTATGTTACCACCTGAGGTCATTGTTTTAGTGTTAAAGACATTTTCTGCGTTTATGTTTGGTTGGTTGCTAGTGTTAGCGTTAGTGTTCACATCATTGGCTAAATTTTGTTGGGCAAATACGTCATTAGTTAAAGAATATGAAATGGAAATTAATAATGCAAAAGTACCAACTATCGCAATGAATAGATAACCATTGGAATTTATATTTTCTGAAATGAATTTTATCAAGTTAATTTCACGTAATTATTCCTTGATCTACCATTTAAACCGATATAGGGAGTTTATCTAAATAATTGATATTAGAAATAGATCTATTATATTCTACCTGGAAGTGATATTTTTTCATAATTATTTTTGTACTCATATTTCCTAGCACGCTCTAAAATAGTTAAGCGTTATGGTACAAGTATCTAAAGGAACCGTATCTCTGTTATATTCCAAAGTAATCTCGTTTATACACTTGTACTAACAAATTCTGTAATTTACTGTACTCTATGATAATAACGTTCATTAACTATTTTTGAAATTGCAAAACTAACTACTAAACAAATTCAAATTGTTACAAAAACACGGATTTGTTTTAAAAATTGTCATAAAAACATCGATCAGTAAACTTTAATCTACTATAGGTAAAGATACACCATATGTATAAAACGAAACTTTTAATTTCCTTTTTTATTTCATCAGTTATTTTACTTTCTTTAGCAGTCATTCCATACAGTGTACATTTATCCTTTGCCGCTTACGCAAAGGCACCAGTGGCTCCTCGTGGACCTACCGTTAAAGATGACAAACTTGTTGTTGAAAACATTACTGGCGGTTTGGACTTTCCCACCAGTATGGCATTTTTGGGGCCTAATGATATATTAGTTACCGAGAAAATGACAGGAAAAGTTATGAGGGTACTTGACAGTCAACTGCAAGACAAGCCTGTACTGGATGTACCCGTGGCTAATACAATTGAACGTGGTCTACTGGGTATTGCCGTATCTAAACAAACTGATGGAAGAACGTATGTTTTCTTGTCTTATGCGGAATCTGGAGATGGGGTAGATGGTAGTGATTTTACGGATCAGACCGATCCATTGGGGAACAGGCTATACCGTTATGAATTTGTTGATGGTCGATTAGTAAACCCTGTTCTTTTATTGGATTTACCTGCTGTTCCCGATAATGGTAGAGGTGAGCACAATGGGGGTAAGATCTTGATAGGGCCTGACAATAACATTTACTATGTGATGGGGGAGGTCGGTGGTCATAGAACACAGGCTCAAAATATGGTGGACGGTCCAGCCCCTAATGGTCTTGGAGGTGTTCTCAGAATTACTCAGGACGGCCATGTAGTAGATGATGGTTCTATATTTGGCAAAGGATTGCCGCTGAATGTTTACTATGCCATGGGTATCAGGAATAGCTTTGGTATGGATTTTGACCCGTTAACTGGCAACCTCTGGGACACAGAAAATGGACCTACCGCTGGTGATGAAATCAATTTGGTATATCCAGGATTTAATAGTGGTTGGTCATTAATTCAAGGATTTTCAAAGAATGATTTTCTGGGTACAGGTGCAACCTCGGATGACCTGGTATATTTTGGCAAAGGGTCATACGCTGAACCTAAATTCGACTGGGTAACCCCAATCGGAATCACTGCATTGAAATTCCTAAATTCTGGTAAGTTAGGACAAGAATATCAAAATAACATGTTTGTGGGTGATATTGACAACGGTCTTTTGTATCGATTTATCCTTAATCAGGCTAGAGATGGTATACTCATAAACGATACTTCCCTAGGAAATATCAAATCATTAGCGGATTATGAGGTTAATGATCCCAAAGAAAACCAACCTGTAGTGTTTGGTCAAGGCTTTGGCGGAATAACCGATATTGAGGTGGGACCGGATGGATATCTGTATGTATTAAGCTATACGGGATCGCTATTTAGAATTCTACCATATTCAGATGGCGTGGTTGGAAAAGAGCGTCAACTCTCGGATACGACAGAAACTAACGATACTAACAATGATAACTCTGTACCCGTATCCATTGCAGGGATAAACGGAGACAAGTCATATTCACCAAATCCTGTAAAAATACAAAAAGGTCAAACTGTAACTTGGTATAATGGAGACGCTATTTCTCATACTGTCACATCTGGTCTAGATGGTGACTCAGATGCAGGGACGATGTTTGATTCGGATGCAATAATACCAAATCAGCACTATAGTATAACGTTTGATAATGCTGGTGAATATCAGTATTATTGCATTTATCATCCATCCATGGTAGGTGAAATTATGGTGGAATGATTAATTGTGTATCAGATCTGATAGCATGGTTCCAGGCAGATATATGGTTTATCTCAGCCATTTTAGCGAAAAAATGGCAGAGTCTATCATGATTATGCGAAATTGAATAAAGTATATTGTTCATTTAGTATCCTGATTTATAAATCTTGATTTTAAAGTGACCCTTTCGTTTTTGCATTCTTAATAATTCTGACTATATGGAAATATTGTGCCTCCAACTCTTTCTCTTTCCATAAGATGGCAAAAGATACTCCAACTCCAAGGAGTATTCCACCCAATACATCCAATGGATAATGACTCCCTACATACACACGTGAAAAACAAACCAAAGCTGCTTCACTCAATAACAGTAAAGCCACAAGTAACGAAATTGGAGATCCTCTAATCAGTACCAAAGCAACTGTCGCTCCTGCAGAAACTATTAGAGCATGACCAGATGGAAAAGCGTACTCAGAATCTGCAGTTATCAAAAAGTCTGTTTCAGGGATAACTGGTCTTGGTCTTTCAATAGTTTCCTTTGTGATAATTCCTATAGGTACGAGTACGACCATCGATATGATCATAACAAAGGCAGTCTTTTTACCTGTTTGCTTACCGAAAACAAACAGGAAAAGTATTGCCAGCATCCAGAATACTTCTCGTCCATACCAGGACAGGTATATCATGATTTGATTGAGAACTTGAAAATGTGAATTATTTATTCTTAGCAAGAGTCTATTATCTGTATTTATCAATGAATTACTTTTTAAATTTGATTTGGGTGAAACGACCAGTGCCAAAACAATAAAAGCGGATATGGTGATTAATGAAAAAATAAGATACTTGTCATTCAATAGATCTTAACTTTAAGTTTATGTGTGTTGTTATTAAACCAAACTTTCCTTTGAATTAAATTTAGGTAGAGTATGGGGATATATCAGAAATATTTCTGGTCACATTCCATATCCATAACGTATCTACTAATTTTTATTGATCCCGTTATTTTGAGGTATGTTCTTATCCATATATTAGATTCATTGGAAATATGGATATTGTCAACAAAAAATTAACTGCATTCATGGGTTGTCACATGATGACTAAGTGTGTCATTTTTTTGTTAAACCCAACTACCACAAGGAACTTATTCCCACGCGCCCAGACTAAACGCTTATACAAACAGCTTGAACGAGTAAATCCTTTAAAAGTGATACTATTGTCAGTGTATGAATTCATATCATTCAGATGGCATGAGGTTGCATCAGTATTGATGCAATGCTTTATTTTATGACAAAAAATAACCTACACATGAATAGATTACTGGAGATAATCTCTGCCTATTCTATACGCTACATCTTTCAATCACTATAATTATCTTAAGGACGTTCGGCCAATGTTACAAACTTGAATGATAAAAGTATATTCAAATGTTCTAGCAAAATTAGAGAATTGAATTATTGATATTAAAAAGGGTTATGATTAAGTCAAATTACAATAATTGATAGGTATTGACAATAATTAACAAAAACGTCTAAGTTTTTGTTCAGAGCTCTTTCCTCTTGAATATTAAGTTAAAATTCCATTATTTTGAATAATTGTGCCCTAAACAATTAAAACATAAGCATAATAAATTAATACAATTTAAAAATAGTTTAGTAATCATCTATACATTTCAAAGACATTTTGGATCCATTAACGAAGAAAATGCCCTCCTGCATATATATTGAATATCTACTGAAGATATATTGGAACATCAAAGGCAAAAAGCCAAACAAAAGATATTATTTATGGATTATATCTTTATTATCAGGGTCTCTATTATAGAAATACCACAATAGCATTAAGTGTATTTGTAGATGGGGAGTCAGGTTTCTATTTGGAACTGGATTTAAAATTCCATTGTCAAAGAAAAGTAAGAAGATTGAAGAGTTCCTCATAGATGAGGCCTAGATTAAAGTTGTTCTAATATATCTGACTATAGGGGTTGCTATAGAATCTAAAAGCAACAAAGATAACCTTCAAATTGGCGTATCTTTAGAACATAATGTGCTTATGCTGGAGCATTTTATTTGATCTTTGCGATATACATGTTGCGAGTATCCTATCCATGTAGACAATGGGCCATAACCAACATACTGAAAGTGCAAACTTAAACTAAGTGGTAAGTCTATCTTAAATATGAGATATGTTACTGCTAAGTTTTATAACGGCATCATATGCCATAAATCAGGCCAAATTTCCTTGTTCTGAAATTGTGCCGGAACACCCACAGTTACAATTTTCAATATCTTGCATGGAATGATGATTGCCTTTTTGACAATTTTCACA
>JBBJMN010000161.1:0-3492 GCA_037720485.1 Candidatus Nitrosocosmicus sp. | reverse complement strand
GTTGAGCTCATTATTTGGCCCCTAATCTCACCGTTTGGATTCTGTTCAGTGTGTATGTTGACATAGGTGGTTCCATTCTTCATTGCAGCAGCCAAATCAGATATCTGTTTTCCTTGCATTGGGCCTGCTAGTTTGTCAGCAGTAATTGTACCGTTTTCAGAAACCTTGTTCTGGGGGGATTCAAATTTGAACAATGTTACTACAACATCACCATTTTTGCCTTTTTCTGCACTATGGATATGACCTGCTGTTACACCCAGAATACCGGTAGCATTGACACTATATGATACGCTTTCACCTGATGGTGTAAACTCTGCCATGCCAGTGGCCTTTGACTGTGTTGGTGGAACCTCTTCTTGACCTGACAGTTTGGCATTGAATTTGTCAGTGTTTTGTGCGTATGCTGCTGAATTTAAGCTTGTTGATACAACAATTCCTGTTGCTAAAATGATTGCAATCGTAAAAACTAATGCTGTATTAAATTTTATACTCATCATCTTATGTTGACTAACAAAGTATATCTCATACCATCTTAAAACTAAGAAGAAACCCGAAAACCCTTTGTTGTCTTTCATGGTACACCATAGTTGAAATGAGGATACATACAGGTGCTAATACACAAATAATAAATTCAGTTATGTCTGTGAATGTTCATAAATGGGGTCATTACACACCGGTTTTACAGTAATATTATTTCATAAAAACCAAATAATTAGGATGTATTCAACATTGCAGTTGAATTAAAATATCTCCTTTTTATCACAACACCTTTCATTAACTGGGATTTGATTTAATTTTTACCAAAATTATTAAATCTATAAAGAAAATCCACTTAATTCGTAAGTTTTTTCCAATGACAGATTATCTTTAATTCTCTTTTGTGCTAAATCATCAATAAGTAAAGGTTGATTTTCATTTGCAACAATATCTTGATTAAATTGATAACGAGTCTATCAAATATCAAAAAATAGATGGTGATTGGTTCACCTGATGGTGCTGTTTATTCACTTTGTTAAAAGTGGTGGACTCAATTTGTCTATCCAAATGTAAATACATATGCTTGAAATCCTTTTCCTTTGATGTCGATTAATAGTGAATGAGCACCACCACTATACGAGGGATGGTTTACTATGTTATACAACCTTGGACCATCAATTATAAATTTGGAATCATTTTTTATGTCTACTCCTTTGGAAATACTGGACAACAGAGAATTGTCATCATAAACTGTTCCTTGACTTTCACCATCACCATCACCATCACCATCGCCTGCGACCAAGTTTACGGCTTTTGCAGAATAGTTTAATAAAATGCGGCCAGTATCACTTTGTAATTCCACATTATCATCATTGTTTGCCCATTGCCCTTCCAGGTATAATGCATTGGGTTTGATGGTTGAATTGGGTGATGGTAGACTATATGTGACAGTTTGCCCGAGGTGAAAACCTTGAGGATTTCCCAATGATGAACTTGAAGATTGATTGCCAAAATACAATTCGGGTGTTTTAATTTTTGAAGAGTCAACTGATTGTGCAAGGAACTTGCTGATGTTGTTTTTAGAATTGAACAGCGATTTATTCTCGTATGGGAAGGTTGTGTTTCCATTATCAACATTTTTTATCCCTTTATTGGCATTTCTTTCAGATAGGAGCGATTGAATTACCTTTTCTGTTTGATTGTAATCCCCTTCACCAATCTTGTCATATCTTATAAAACCTTTATCATCTGCAAGATACATTCTTGGCCAATAATTGTTCCCATAAGCATTCCATATTTTATGATCATTGTCTTGGATTACCGGATACCTGATATCGTATCTCTGTAATGCATTCTTTACATTATCTATGTTTTTTTCAAACTCAAATTCTGGTGCGTGTACTCCAACTATTACTAACCCCTTATCCGCATATTTGGCATTCCAATCTATAAGATATGGGAGAGTTCGTAGGACATTAATGCAACTATAGGTCCAAAAGTTGACAAGCACAACTTTTCCTTTTAAGCCTGCCATGGTTAGCGGTTGGCTATTATTATTTATGTTTACACTACTTCCAGTTTTGTTAAATTCAGGTGCCTGTTTGATTCCTGATGCGTCTATTTTCTGTCCATTGCTAAACTCTGCAATTGATGTTTGCTTTAGAGCATTCACCCCATCTGTTTTGATAACAGCCTGCCCAAAAGAGGAACTAGGAAAATATGCTAAATACCCAAAAACTAATGCAAATATGGTAATACCAATTAAGAAACCATATATTGATGCATGTTCTATTTTTACTTTAAGCACAAGTCATTTTACAGTCAATCATATTATTAGTTATTTCCATATTACATCCAAATTGAATCCATTTTATACAATAAATCAGTAAAGGTAGTCAAAGAATACCTTTTGAGTACGCTTTTCATTATGGCCTTAAAATGCCTGACCCCTAACGCCTAGCGATTACTTTGGTTTCTTTATGCGTGATCAAAAGGCCGCACTAACAGAATAAGAACTATTGATAATATAGTTAATTTTAGTACAATGTTTTAAACATTTGCTATGATTTTTTATGAAATTTAAAAAAACTGTTGTCATGTTGTTTCCTCTAATTTTAAATTTATCCACCATCATTCCCGTTTTATTTAAAGTTTTTAAATCATTCTCGAGTGAACCATTCTTCAGTTTATGAATAATGTGTATCATTTATTGTTGTTCTCAAGTGGATGAAGGCATCTCTTTTTGATATACTTTCTTAAGCCAAATTGGCGTTATTATCGTGGTCACCGCCACCATAATGATTATGGCAGTATAGATGTCGGTGGATAATGCTCCTGTTGTAACGCCTACCCCTGCCACAATCAAACCAACCTCTCCTCTCGATATCATCCCTATTCCAACCCTCATTGATTTGGCCTTGTCTTTAAGGAATAACCACGAAGGCAAGCCGCAACCAATGAGTTTTGTGGATATGGCTATTGCAACAATTATCCCTGCAATAACCAATACATTGAGATTGATACCACGCAAATCTACTTGAGCGCCTATGATTGCAAAGAAAAGAGGGGCAAAGATGAACTGGAGCCTATGGACATACTCCTCAATCTGCTTAATCAGTCTAGTGCTGGCCACAGCCATTCCCACTGCAAACGCTCCCACTATTGGGGACAATCCGATATAGGCTGCTATTCCAGCTGTTCCAAAGAAAATCGCAGTTGTGATTCCCTCTATGCTTCCCTGAGATTTCCACAATGTTTCTCTGTGCAGTATTCTTGGAACCAGGAAAACCGCAACTATCAACAACACCGCAAACAGCCCCAATATTTTTAAAATCAGAAAGGTTATCTCCATGATATCGGGTGTCAGGTTTCCAGACTCGACCATGGTAACTACCACAGACAATACGGCAATCGCAAGAATGTCGTCAACTATTGCAGCTCCTAAAATGAGCCGCGCCTCCTTTGATTGCATCCTGCCTAGTTCAGTTAACACCTGAATGGATATTGCTATACTGG
>JBBJMN010000160.1:0-3510 GCA_037720485.1 Candidatus Nitrosocosmicus sp. | reverse complement strand
CGTCAAGGCCGCAGTACAAAAATATGGTATAAAGTACCCGGTACTTCAAGATAATGAGAAGAAAACTTGGAATGCTTATGAAAACAAATATTGGCCAAGAAAATATTTGATTGATGCAGAAGGATATACAAGGTATAATCATATAGGAGAAGGTAATTATTCTGAAACAGAAAACGTGATTCAATCCCTGTTATCCGAAAGAGGATCTGGAATTGATTTAAAAAGATTAGGTTTTAATAATTCAATTAATACAGATAATACAACAACAATAAATCATATTTTTCAATCTGTAGATTTTGCCAAAGTAAAGACACCAGATCTCTATCTGGGATATGACTTTACACGACATCCAATTGAGAATGCAGAAGTTTTTCATCCAGGGCAAATTGTAACATATACCATACCATCAACTTCCAATTCAACTCTTAAACCTAATACAATATATCTAGAAGGAAAATGGAAAAACAATCATGATAATGTGGAATTACAAAGCGATACTGGCCGTATTATTTTAAACTACTCTGCAAAGTCTGTAAACCTGGTAGCAGGTAGTGCCGGTCAAGGAATAGTTTATGAAGATAATTCATTGTTATCACATAATTCCCAAGGTGTGGATATAAAAAACGATTCTAAATTTACAATTGATTACCCAAGGCTATATAACATAGTGTATCATCAATCGTATGATGGTATTCATTCACTAGTAATAGATGTTAAAGGAAAAGGATTTCAAGCATATGTATTTACATTTGGATAAATAACCATTATTTGTTTAGATGATATTAGAATTAATTATTCTCATAAGTATTATTATCTCATAACCTATCGATTACAATATAAAAAGGATAATAAATCTCCTTTCTGGTTCCATATTAGTAAAAATTAAAAAAATTAACCGAATAAACATATTCACCAAACACTCTCTATATAGAAGAGAACACAGTTTCTACAATCCATCTATGTACATAGCTTATGCTATCCTTCCATTTTTGCAAATCATTTCTTTGGGATATAACTGACAGGTTTCTAAGGATATGATTGGTTTTAGTTTAACTCGAGCATTCTTTCGTATTTTAATACAAGGTAGGATTCCATTGTCTGATAAACATTTAAAACTATCATTACTGTCATAAACACCATCAGTTAATAATTTGACTATTGTTGCCATTATATTATTTGATTTTTATAATATCCTCAACCAATTCTGGCAATGCCTTGCTATCATGCACATGCTCATCTGTTACCTTTATAGAAAGTATTTTCTTACTCTCCACATCTACTGCTACGTGTATTTTCAAATACCCTTTATTTTTTATTTTCCATTTATCTCTCATCCATTGACCCCTGTTTGTAACCTTAATACCAGTACTGTCTATTGCTATTATGATATAACCATCTTCAATTTCCTTACTTTTATTATTATCATTTATCTTGATTTGCAACTTGTTTATTCTTCTGCTTATTGTACTGTAAGTAGGGATTGAAGGTACTTTCCCTTTAGCGTGCCCTTGTGCTATTCCTTCGGTTTGTCTGTATGGAAGGTGAAAGTACACTTTAGCATATCCAAGTAAAAGAAGAAATGTGTTGGGATAATGAAACGGTTCGCCAACCTTGTCTTTGTTCATCTCTTTTAATTCGGCATCCCAGTTGTCAACGACATCAAATCCGATAATTCTCCCAGTCTAAATAGAGATTGGTCGTAGTCGGACCATTTCATATATTTTGTTAGTTGATGCTAGCTAAATGTATTTGGAAATAGGGGGATCCTGCAACAAATCATCCTCATACTTTTTTTATAATAAATTATACCTTCTTTTCATAAATTCATTTCACATATACTTGCAATATTTTTATTAACCAACATTTAGATATACATGTTTACAATTTATTTATTCTATACGCTATGTAGAATACTAAACCACTCCAATCTTTCTTCCTCACTCATTGCTTTGAGAATATTTTCTTTTAAAATTTATCTGTAGTCTCGTTACATCACGTTTGAACAATAAATCTACCCCCCAATCTACCATCACTCCTATCTTCTTTTGTGATGTAGGAAGATTTCCCAAATAATACAAGCGCCAAATCCACCATGCTAGGAATCCATGGATCTTGTAGCCTAATAGTACACCTACACCATTTTTTTTCCCAATCAATGCCATTATGCCCTTTGTTTTATAATCAAACACCATCATCTTGATAGGATTTTTATGACCATTGTATTTTCTGTTTTTGCCTTCATTTTTCTTATTTCTTTCTTCTTCTTCTTGAATAATTGAAATTAGGTTTTGAGAAGCTACTTTTGCCTGTTTAATGGCATGTTGCGCAGTTGGAGGACATGATTTACCCGAATTGGGATCTGCTATAAAAGCACAATCTCCTATAGAAAAAACGTTATTCAAACCCCGAACTTGTAAATGATTGTTAGTCATTATTTTACCCGATTTATCATGACTACATCCCGTAATTTTAGAGATCAAATTATCTGGACCTATACCACCTGTCCAAATAAGAGTATGGCATGATATAGCAGAGCCGTTATTCAATATCACGCTATCTGCTGTTGCTCCTGAAACCCGTGTATTTAACATTATTTCAACTCCATTTTCTCTAAGGCTTTTTAGTGTAAATTCAGCCAAATCAAAAGGCACTTCGGGTAATAATCTTTCTCCAGAGTTTACCAGTATAATTCTATACCAATTAGCATAAGTTCTCTAAAATACATTCCTTAGAAGATAGTTCCTCACATCAAGATTGAACCTTTTTGTCCTGAAATATCCGGATATCCTTTTCTTAAAATCTGCGAATGATGGATAGTGTTTTAGCACTAGCAGATCTCGCTTGGCCATGTTCCAAACCTCTTCCATCACCATAAACTCTGGTGATGCTGTCGGAAGGTATACCGGGATCAATGTATTCTTGTTTTCTTCAAAATACTCTATTACCCTCCTTGACCTGTAGTGTGGTGACGCCTTGTCCATGAAAAGATGGCATTTTGGGAATTTACCATGAATTGTCTTCAGGAACTCCAGGAACGTGTCACCATTGAATATCTGGTACTGCCTGAACAGCTGCTTTCCTTCAATGCTTATGGCTCCAAAAACACATGAGTGCTTGTGCGAGCCTGTTACCCTTACCACTGGCCTTTTCCCCTTGTCAATCCACACCCTTCTTACCAGGGAATCATGAAAGAAGAATGATTCGTCGAGAGATACTACGGTAAAACCTTCTTCTTCTTGTTGGATGTGATTATTCACAAGTATCTTGGTGGCCTTTTTTTGAAATTGTTCTTTTCTTCCATAGATGCAGTGTTGACATGAACCTTCCTTGGCACCTTCTGCTTGAAACCCCACTTGCGAAGAATACGGTATATGTGAATAGAATGGTATTTTATCCCGCTTTTCTTTACGATTAGATCTTCCACCTGCTTTGTGGACCAACCTTGGTTGCTTTCCTTTAGTTCCTCCTTAATCCGATGACTGACCTCTTATGACAGTTCGGGTGGCCTGC
>JBBJMN010000050.1:0-14042 GCA_037720485.1 Candidatus Nitrosocosmicus sp. | reverse complement strand
AGAAGGATAATTTTGGGATAGGCTCTAAGTGAATAAAAAACTTAATAGTTATTTTCATTCCATTTTAGCATGCATACCGAGTACAATGGAACCAAAATTGATACTTCTGGGCCATTAAAAGATTATGATAAAAAACTGTTGGAGCAGATGGAAAGAGAAGGCAATGTGAAAAGAGACAATCAAGGAAAAGAAAAAATAGGCTTTTAAGAAATATTAAATAATCAAACCAATGTAGTTGTATAAATTACTTTTCCATTTCTGAGATTTTATTTATAAGCATATTATAATGGAGTTCAGTTAGTTTACCTTTTGAATAAGCATCTTTTATATCTTTTACAAGTTTCAACTTTAATTGAAGATCTACTTCATGATTATCCAAAGGATCAATTTTTCTCATAAATATTTCCTGATATAGCATGGATACTTCATATTTTAAATTCGAATAGTGAAATTCGTTTATCTTGCCTTTTAAATATGAATCAGAAATTTCATTTTTCAGTTTATTTAGTGCTTCAAAATCATTTTCATCTCGTCTACCTTCATCATAAAGTGACTTTATTTTGATATGGTGGAGATTTGATTTTTTTATATCTGCTTTTATTTTAGCCCATCCTATTATACTTGGAATAGATGCACCAAGGATGGTCGAAACAATTAAACCATACAGAGGAATCCAGTATTCAGTAGGAAGAGGAGCAGGCAATTCCCTAAAACTCGCGGTAAATTTACCATATTGAGTTATGCAAAAAGATGTCTCCGCAGTGTTGTTGTAAATTTTTAAAGTTTTTTGTATTGGTATTGTGACTGAATCAAAAAAACTGCGGGATTCTTCTATGCATGGTCTAAGTGGCCTAGTAGAATTTGAATCAATATTCTCATTCCACCCAACAAACTCATAGCCATCATTTGGCTTTGCTATACAGTTTATTCCGGGTTCTTCATACAAGTATTGGTTTATTGGGTAATCAATTTTACTATCTCCACATAAAATCCTGCCAGAGTTTAATGGAGAGGTATTAAATGTAATTCCCACAGCAACGTTGTGTTTAGGACCATGAATTGCGAACAAACCATTAGATTTCTCTGAAGTCACATAAATAATGTCAGTGTTCTCATTGACTTCAATATTTGAGGGTGACTCAGATGAGTTGATATTAGCAAGTCTATTTGTTTTTTCGTTTAGTGCATAAAGGCCGTATTTAGATAATACATAAACAATGTCAGTGTTCTCATTGACTTCAATTTCTAAGAGCGGTTTTAACAAAGGAATTATCTTGTCAATTTTGACATTTGTAGTTCCATTATTCGTAGTTCCATTTATAATTGAAATATCACTATCAGAAATTACATAAACAATGTTAGTGTTCTCATTAACCTCTATAGTCCGAGGTTTGTTATTTAATTCAATACCCATCATTCCGGTATCATTATATTGCTTGTAAAAGCTCTTCCCTGTAATTATATAAACAGAGTGTTCTTTTTCATTTACCTCAATATCAAGCGGTGCATTTTTGTCTGGAATGGATAATTTTTCTAATAGTTTCAAGTTATTATCAAAAACGAGGAGTTCAGGAGGATCTTGATCGATTACATAAACTTTTCCTGCGCCTTCATCTACGGCTATTTTTGAATAATTTCCATCTACATCATATTTCTTAACAGAGTCGACGACAAGATGGTTGGATCCATCATCATCAATTAACCTTATGCCGTATTTTCCTGCCAGATACACTTTACTTTCTTTTTCATTTACCTCAATATCAAGCGGTGCTTGAATTAATGATATATTTTGTATTAACCTATCAGTTCTTCCATCAAGTATAGAAATAGTTTTTGAAGGAGATTTACCTGAAATATAGACATGGTGTATCTTGTCATTTACTTCCACGTCATGTGGAATCGTATCTATAAAAATTTCCTTCAAGGTCCCCAAATTGCTATCTAGAACCGATATGGAATTAGAACGCTCATTAGCCACATATACTTTGTTTAAAAATTTATCGACTTTAACCTCATTTGGTTCTAATCCTACTTCTAGCCGAGGGTTGGCCGTATGATATTTTTCATTTATACTCTCCAAAGTCTGTCCGACTGCATTATTATTAAAAAATAGAAATGGCAAAATAATTAATAAAATAAGATAGTTAACAAATAATATATACAACACGCCTCATAACTCCAATCACATCACTACATGGCAGAAAATATCATAATCTGTTCAAGTTCACCTCTAGTAATCAGAGTATTTATAGATTGTGTCATAAAATGCTATGATGTAAAAATAAAGAATTTTAACGCCATATCAAAATTTGATTTCCATTCTGGCATAAGGGACTCCAAAACCTATATTGGTTCTTTAAAACAGGATCCATTAGCAGATAATAGAATGTTTCATTAACGGATTTCGTACCACTAAATCAAGATAAAGGTCCAAGGGAGTTTGAGTATAACAGGGAAAGAAAGCTTTACCAAATTTAGGCAAGCAACTAGGACACCATTTAATATCATCTACGAAGTAAAACCATAGCAGATTCGCAACAGGTAAGGTGCAATCATAAAATATGCAACAAACAATTGCCAAAACTATTTCATTCTTCAACGCCAACCATAATGACCCCCTGTTGCTAAAGATGAGGATAATACCCTCTCGAGTCGTATCCACATGTCCCGGATTGTGACAATATGGCAGTTTGGCCGAGACTCGCTCACAGAATACACGGGAGAGAGATTTGAAACATCATGTGGTGACGGTCTAAAGGTATTTCGCGTCCATTCAAAGGAATTTAGAAACAAAAAAGATGAGAATAAGAGAACAGGAAAACAATATTCCCGATATTGTTGCCTAATACCACCATCACCACCACTACTACCTGTTTGCTCAGTAAAACCCTATTTTCTAGCAGGAGGAATGGGATTCAACAGGGCATTGTATTGCTGTTCCAAAACTGTGTTCTCTTTCCCATTCGTAACTTTTGGAATTGTTGTTTTTGTTAACGACCCAAAAATCATAATTTCCGCCGACACGGTCCCCTGCGTTGTTGAGTTTTATTTTGCCAGATACGCCATCAAATGATTCTGCGGTTTCAAAAACAATCTCCTTAAAGGATTTGGTCACATTTTCTTTGTTGTTATTATCCAGGGTGTCGTTTTTATAAAGGCTCAGTGAGGCTATCCAATAAGAATCATAAGCATTTGCCGGATATGTCATTGAACCCACTTCATGCAACTCTTTTTCCAGCGCTTCTTTCAGTTCAGTTGTTTTCTCCGCTTCACTACTGCCTATCGAGTAAAGCGGATTGGCAAAATGAGTTTGCACTGCAAAAAGTGCCGAATCGACATTCTTTGTTAGGTGGTGGTTTTGTGTTATGCTGTCGCTGCCATACCATCGCACCTTTCCCAAGCTTTCAAAAAGAGGAGCCTGGATTAAGATAGGTGTTATCTCGTCATAGGACACTGCATACACCCCAACAGAGTTGGCCCCATAATTTTTTACCGAGTCAGAGACAATGGCACTTATTTTTTTTAATTCCTGATTCCACATCAGAAAATTGATTCGGTGTAAGCTGGTGGCAAAATTCCCTGTGTGTGGTTTATAGTTAACACCTCCTTCTACTTTGCCTCCTAGCTTTTCAAATTCGGATTTGGTGACTTTATATAGTTCATTTCCGTAAATATCGCCTCTCCATAATGGAACAATGACTTTTATGCCATCCCGAATCATCCTTTCTGCGATTATTTTTCCCTGGTGTGTGTCGTCTGGAACCAACCGAAAGAGGCCGTCTCCTTCTATTGAAAGCAATGGCGAGGTGCTGGAGTAACTAATCAGTATGATTCCGTTTTTGTCGGCATACTCTTTTACTGCTGATACTGCAGAACTTGTTCCCGGTCCTATAATGATTTTTGCGCCATGTTCATGCAGTTTTTTTATCGCTGTCAAACTTCCTTCCGGACTTGTCTTTGAATCAGCCATAAGCAGATTAAATCGAAACGGTGAATTGTTGTCTTGGAAATGCCTGTTCACGTCATATTCAGCTTTTTCTAATGCCACCTTGATGGGTTTACCTATCGAGGATAGGGAGCCAGTAAAAGGGAAAATGGCGCCGACAACAAATTCCTTGATTCCTTCACCATTGTTTGAAGAGGATGGGGAAGTTTGAGACGATGAGGAGTGGAGTTGAATGCTGGATGCCTTTTTACTGATAAAATATTTGTCATCGTTAACGATGAAAGCATTTGTAGAATATAGGCCAACAACTATTAAAAAAGATACCACGATAAATGAATAGAGCAATGCCTTTTTGGAAGATTTATTTCTTATAACAGACACTATCTTGAAAACAAGATCCTTCGACTGCCATTTGATGTGATGCCGCAGGTAATATACAAGGCCTCCTGCAATTAACAAATAATGTGCGGACAATAACAATGCAGAGATCCATAACTGCTCAACAAAGGCAGTTAGAACAATAATTGCAAACCAACTGTCTCCCACAACTACTGATAAAAGAGCAACTAGTTCACATATCCATGGAATAAAGTGATGCCTTTCGCTCTTTATTTCAAGGAGGATCATCAAAGCCAGAACCGTTAAAATGGAATTTAACGTGGGATATGCTATTGTGACGGCAAAGAGCATAAGACCCCTGAAACTTGACGTTTCGTTCAAAAAAAGAGTTAGGTTTAGTATGTACATCAAAAATAGGCCCGTACCCAAAATTATCAGGAAAATAACTTTTTTATCAGTGGTGTGATCCAGATTTCTGTATGTTATTATTAGTCTGTATATTAGAAACCCATATGCAGACAGCAGGAATAAATCAGCCAAGGAAGGAACAGGAGATACAATATCAAGCGCTATTTCATAATATCCCCAGATTATGTTTGCTAGAAACCAGAACACAAGACCAAATGTTAAATGAATTGTCGTTTTATCCCTTTTAATGCTGTGTCGGTCCTTTAGGAGAATCATTACGGAAAGTCCTGCCGCAATAAGGGAATTTATTATCAACAACCAACTTGAATAGATGATTTTGAGGTTGGATTCAGCGGAAACAATGATAAAATTTGCTGTGATGATCGCAATAATCACTGCCAAGAAAAAATACAGGGCCTTCAATAATTCTCCCTTTTCAATGACTATTAATATATCTTCAACATTTTTTTGTAAATAATTTTTATATGA
Source organism: Candidatus Nitrosocosmicus sp. (assembly GCA_037720485.1). Classification (GTDB taxonomy): domain Archaea; phylum Thermoproteota; class Nitrososphaeria; order Nitrososphaerales; family Nitrososphaeraceae; genus Nitrosocosmicus. Next base: position 8,860 of record JBBJMN010000050.1, on the reverse strand, counting down.
CATGGCTGAGATGTTGTTGTTTGCCCACACCGTCATTACTGGGTCAATCCTAAGAAAAAAATTGCTTTTGTATCAAATGCCCTCTGAAACTTACCTGAAGAATACGTCCATGACGGATTCCCCCTTGCAATAACTTCTTTTCTCCGTTATTTTATCTGATGTATAATATACCGTCAGCAGTAAAAAAAACAAGCGGGTTCGATTCTCGAGTCTTTTGTTAATTGGTGTATACAATATTTGCGGTATATGTAATGCTTGAAAAAATAGCAAAAAGACTTGTAGTTCTTTACTTGCCAGCCGAGATAATTTGCGCCATACTTGGGAGCCGTTTTGTAAAGTATGTAATAGGAAGTGACGCATTGATAGGAGCGAATTCCCCAAACTACGCTTATCCGTTACCTTTGTTATTTAGTCTGGTGATATTGGCTTCTGCTCTGCTTACGGCTGCAATCCTGGTAGTGGTTTACACTAAAGGACTGAGAGGTTTTGGGAAAACTGTGACTGTATCTTTACCGGTTTAAGAGGCGCTTGAATAAATTTGAGAAAAACTCTTCAATTGGTTGTTTTGCTGGTTGGGGATGGGGTATTGTTATGTCAAATGAACCCAATGTAAAAGCTGTTGTGTTCTTATACAGTTGAACTATTATTCTGTGCTGACCATCATCTGGAAATAAGTAGTCTACAGAAAATTTTCCTTTTGAAACAGGTTGGATGTTTAATTTGAATAGCCTTCCATCATGGTCAGTTATGGTTGTTCTTGCATTCAAGTTCTTAAACGCACTGGAACCGTTCAGCTTTCTCACATCAAACGCTATTTTCGTTTTCTGGTCTATTATGGGAACAGCCGGTTCAAGACTCATTGTGATGTTTAGGTTGTTTTGTATGCTTATCCAAGTATTGGATTTATTGTCGTTGTTTCCTTTATTTTGTGATAAAACCAAAAAGTCGTCTTGTTGAACAAAGGCAAGTTCAACCATAATCAAGAACAAGGAAATCAATACCAGGATTTTAATGGCAGACCATGAACCCGTTTAACTACTTCCACTATCCTAATATCTCAAAATCTATTTATATTCTAATATATCTTTATAAAAGAACAGGCATTTTGTTGTTGTTATACCTTTGTCCGCTATCGACTTAGCTCCAGAACTGATCAAGAGAGATTAACACCGATATCGGTCTTTTATATAGGAATTCTTATATCCACACATCTTGACAAACATAAAACCTTATACACGATCCCATGTCTTCAAAAAGAAGAAACATTGACCAGTTGACCCATCTCTAACAAAAAAAAGATGATATTGTTTTCAAACCGCTAAGGTGGAGAGATAGTTTACGGTATGTCCACTAACTGCCCTCTTACCTCACCATTTGGATTTTGCTCGGTATGAACATTGACATACGTACTACTGTTCTTCATTGCAGATATCAAGTCTGGTATTGTTTTTCCTAGCATTGGGCCCTCCAAGTTAGTTGCGGCTATATTGTCGTTTTGAGAAACCCCATTTTGATGGGAATCAAACTTGAACGAAGCTACAACAATCGGGCGGTTCCCTCCTTGAGCTCCGCTGTGTATATGGCCCTGAGTTACCCCTTGAATTCCTGTGACATTTACATAGTAGTTAACAGTTTAATTTAGGGGAACCAATATGGCTTGGCCATTTGCTTGTGTGTCGACCGGCGGAACCTCTCGCTGTCTTGTCAGGTTAGCAGCAAATTCGTGGTTTGCAAATACCGTAGAAGGATTTAAGCCTGTTGATGCTGCAAGCCATTCTTGCGAAGAAAAGGGGAAATCCCAGGACTGGATAAAAGGATGCAAATCAGGCTGGTATGATCAAGATAATTGCTATGGAGCAGATCCGGATGATGTGAAATCACAAGCCTTTTATGGTGGATATTTCGCTGGATGGAAGATAGGGCACTGTAGTAAATATCAAATTATAAAATCATTATTCTCTTATATTTAGCCTAATATTTGGTCATATTGGACTACAACCCAGGTCCGAACATCATCAGTTTCATTGGCATTAAGCGTTCTCCTCAAAAATCAACATAAAAACGACACAAAAATAACAGATATAGCAGCAAGATTTAGTGTAACATTAATAGCAAAATTCATTTCTTTATAAGCAAACCCTATAACAATATGGGCTGTTGATTTCATCGTTAAAAGACAAAGAGGCGTTTGTTACTGACCTGCTAAACAAAGGCTACACTGTAATGGAGATTGCAAAGCTGGCCCATGTTTCCTTTACCTTTATAAAGAATACAAAACGAGACTAACTGGCGAGGTTAGTGAAAACCTCGATGACGGTGGACGGAATAAAAATCAACTGTCTTCCCAATCTCAGGCCTTTAGGATGTTTTTGGAAGGAAAATCCATTGCCCAGGTTACCATTGAGCCAGATTTGCCTACCGAACAAATTATGAAGATTCATTCTGATTATTTGACACTGCAGAGAACCTCTATGATTGTTTCCATATTAAACAAGCATAGGGAAAGTAACAAAACCAAAGGCACGAAGGGATGTGACGTGCTTGTATTAACAATATTGTCATATTGTCCCCCTTTTTGCTTTCCTTTTTTTAATGGCGGTAGTAATAGTCGTAAAAATATAGGAAATTCATCTTAGTTGAACTTGCATTTAATGATTGTGTCATTATAACCCTGATCAATTAAATGACTTATTGTGCGTTTTGAAAAATCAAAAGCCTTACCAGATATATCATCGCTATCATGGAGATGTTGACATTCACCATACTCTATCCTCTGAATTCGATTTATTGTTACCCTTCCATTTATTAAATCTTCAGCATTTCGTCTTTCGCCTTTTCGATTTGTGCTTCGCATTTTGTTTTTCAGACCCACATTTAGTTTATCATACATATCACTTTCAGAAACGCCTTTTTCATTGACCATGTCGATTAAGTCCCTTATTATATTGACATAATCTGATACCATGGCAGCAACCTTTTCATCATATTTTGATCTATCATGATACAACACATTTTGTACCCTATTAGTGATAGAATCTGGATCTTTAGGAGTTCCATTTTCTTTAGCAGTATACAAATCGCCTATGTATATGTCAAGTGGATGGACATTCTCCTTTAGTCCTTTGACTTTATACCAATAATCCCTATGTGCCTGCAATACCTCTCTCAGAGGAGTATTGCTAAGATAAAATCCATCCATAAACGGACGCGGGTGCCCATTATCTTCAAGTATATACGCATTTTCATCTGTAATTGTTGTTACATTTAATTCAGGAAATTTGTATCTTAAATGTGTAGACATTGTTGTAAGCAAATGTTCCATTTTTATGCCGTCTCTATAAAGTATAGCATGTTTCTCTTTTTTATCATCATCACCATATATAGACATCATTTGGTTGTGTTTTTTGACATAACTATCAAATGTAACAGTTGTTGCATCTTGCACATCTACGGCAACAAGTAGCAGTCTTGGCTCCCCTTCTTTTGTTTTTATTGGGTGTGCCATATGATCCCAATATTTACCAATGGTTTTAGTCAATGGCGTGTTGTCATATTTGAGCATAAAGTTAAATGGATTCATGAATCTATAGTCTGGTTGAAATATTATTGGTGATAGTACATTAGGGGTCCCAAATGGCGAATAGGCAAGAATGTGCGACGACCAATATCGTCTAAAAGACTCAACTGTAGTTAGGTTGCCATACATATCCATCCACAAATAATAAAAAGGTAAAAAAGCCGATTTTTCCCTAATGCCAGCATAGTTTCTATCGAATTCTTTTAAAGTTGGCTCAGATATATTGTTAAATGATTTTCTTAAAAAAGATAGATATCTTATACAAGGCTCTATAAACATATTTTCTAGATACCCTGTATCAGTGGAAGATTCTTCCCAAAACTGACATAGCATTTCGGGTGAACCTTTCCAAGGGTTAGTTTGAGTTTTGTTCTGTATTACCCAATTCACTAACAATGTTGCATTTATTGCTCCTGCAGAGGTTCCTGCAACAATATCAAATAACTGTCTTTTTTCCTTTATGGTCGTTTCAATTAAATTATCATATAATGCTTTATACACACCAGCTTCATAAGCCCCTAAAGCCCCGCCACCTTGAAATATTAATGCTCTATGTGTATGATGATCATTTCCATTGCTTTTGTTAACATTTGATGACAAGTGGGGCATAATGATTTTTCTGGAATATTTATTATTAATCTTTTTTAATTTAGGTATTATATAATTATAACTAGTAATTTAAATATATTGGTATACATAAATTATTGTAGTGAGTTGCGTAACAACTTGATTCTCTTGTTTTATCTTTATGAATAATCCCATTATTGATAAAAGGGATTTTTATAGATTGAACGGTAAGGAGCGATCAAGAAGTATGGGGAAAATACGCCAGTTATAAGCACGGGTTTCTGCTCTATAAAATGTAAAAATACAATTTGATACCTGATAAAGTATATAGAAAACACCTAATCTTTTATATATAAAAGTCGCCTTATTTTACTATTTAACGATGGCTAAGGCTGCATCTGATGAGGGAAGAACCCGAGTTTTGTATGGTGTAGATAGTGCTATAGCCTATGGAAAAAGATTTATGGAGCGTGCGAAATGTAAGATGGACATTACATTTGACCAAAATGCTCCATCAATTGTCATAAAAATTCCAATGTATTATGAAAATTATAAAAAAATCTTAAAAAGGGGTGGAAAAATAAGGTGCATAACTGTCATTACTAGGGAAAATCTTTCTTATTGCAATGAATTGTTGAATATAGTCAGTGAATTAAGACATCTTGATGGCCTTAAAGGAGGAATTGCAACTAACGAATCAGAATACATGGCTACAACCATCTTACGAGAAGCAGAGCCACTAACAGAGGTTATTTACAGTAATGCTGTGGAAGTGGTCTCTCAAGGTCAATACATATTTGATGCCTTATGGAACAATGCTATTCCTGCTCATAAAAAAATAAAAGAGATTGAACAAGGAACAACATTAGAAAAGACAGATGTTGTAGTTGGAGAAGGGAATGCTATAAGAGTTATTAAAGATTTTTTATTAAAAGCAAAGGATAGACTAGAAATATGCTTGGATTCATCCGGACCCACAGCAATTGCAGATGTAAAAGAGTACAAGACAGGATTAAATCAAGCACGTAGTAATGTGGCAAGGATTAGGGTTATGACAGAGGTTACTAAAGACAATCTATCAGACTGTAAAGAAATAAACGATTTTGTAGATGAAATTCGACACTTAGATACAATAAAAGGAAACTTTGCAATAACAGAATCAGAATACATATCTACACCCATGGCATTAGGCTTGCAGCCAGTTTCAGAACTAATATATAGTAATGTAAATGGGATCGTAGAACAACAGCAATACATTTTTGATATATTGTGGAACAAAGCGATTCCATTTACAAAAAAGACTCAAGAAATTGAAGAAGGAGTTGAAATTGAATTTGTAGACGTGATTAACGATCCAATCAAATCAAAAGACATACTTACAAAAAATTTAAAATCACCAAAGAACGAAATATTACTTTTCGTTCCTACCTCCATGTTAATTCTGCTTCAAAATGAAATGGGATTAACAGATATGATGAATAGATTCTCCAATAATTCCGCCATCAATATCAGGGTATTGCTATCATCTAAAACCGGTACTATTAAATCCGGTCAAGATATTGGAAGAGTTTTAAGTTATGAAGGGCAAAACAACATTTCAATAAGATCTTTGGAAAAGGATAACGAGTTTAAATCACTAGAAAGAACCGCAATTGTCATCATAGATAAGAGAATCTGCATAATAATAGAATTGAATGATGACTACCACAATTTCAGCATTAAGAATTCATTAAAGTATTTGATATTCTCCAATAACAAAACATTTGTTTCGTCTTACCTGTCAGTCTTTCAATCATTATGGAGAAGCTTTGATCTACTCAAACAATTAAAAGAAATTGATAATAAAGTAATATTTCAAGAAGCTAACCTGGAGAATCAAATAGCACGCAAAACGGAGTATTTACTAAAAATTAATAATGATCTTGAAGCTTTAAATAGAGAATATGTGAGGAAAGACGAAGAATTAAAAAAAACAAATGAGGAATTGTTGAATTCAAATATAGTAAAAAATGAATTCATATCCATGATTAGTCACGAGTTAAGAACACCTTTGGTCCCAATTAAAGGATATACAGAAATGTTACTAAACCCCAGGTTATTAGGTGAATTAAATGAGAAACAGCTTAAAGCCATTAAATCCATCTACAGAAATGTAAAAAAACAGGAATCCCTGGTAGAGGATATATTGGATTCCACTAAATTAGATCTCGGTCAGTTAAATTTATTAAAAAAAGATGTGATAATACCAGATCTTTTTTCAAATGTTATAAAAGACTTAAAATTTATGACAGATGAAAAACGAGTAGACATTATAGTAGATATTGAGACAAATATGGGAAAAAACAAAGTATATTGTGACGAGAGAAGAATAGAGCAAGTATTGTCAAACTTAATTAAAAATTCAATTGACTTTGTTCCACCAAAAGAGGGAAAAATAGTGCTGCATGTAGAAAAAAAAGAAAGACAATCAATAAATCCCCACAATAAACATAAACGCTCATATTACGATGATGTTTCCCATTTTTTAGTATTTACTGTAAAAGATAACGGACCTGGGATTCCTAAGGATAAAATTGGCAATTTATTTAGAAGGTTTTATCAAATTGATACCAGTGCTACCAGAAGTCATGCTGGAACGGGACTAGGTTTGGTTATTTGCAAAGGGATTATTGAAGCACATGGTGGTCAAATATGGGTTGACAAAAACCATAATAATGGGTGCAGTATTAGTTTTTCTATTCCTTTAATTGGTTACAATAACTAAGTTTCTCGTAATATTCCGTATAAATCAAAACTTGAAAACCTTATTGCATAACTGAACCTTTTTGAGTAAGTTTTACAGATAATTTTGATAATTTAAAGTCTCGTCTATTTATCGTCGACAACTTTAAGGGTTTTATTATTTCTAAAAAATGCATTAACATGTTATACCAATGTAGAACTATTTGATTTGCACCAATAACTCATTCTCTTTCCTTCAATTAAAACAGCATTATCCGTATAACCCATATCTATCACCTATGATATATGTACATGCGACATGGGTGTATAATACGCATTAATATCAATGCCTTTTTTGGGTTCCATTTTTAGTTATCTTTTTGATCCAACTCTGCTTAATAAGCGATTATTATTTTGCAAATTAACCATTGTATTTTTTCATTACTTTTTTTTACATGCAAAAATACATAATCATTATTTTCCTCGCTGGTTGTCCCATAACAATACCTGTAAACGAGTAGAAAAAACAAAGTGAAAAATGCTGTTTTAAATTAAATAACATTCATACAATAAATGTATGTCAATAAATAACAATGAAACCAAATTGCAAGTTTGTTGTTATGTTTCAATATTGGTTTGAAATTTATTTTTGAAAGTATTATTATCTTTGGTAAGGTTAGTTTATTGGCAATTCAGCCTTTTGTATACTTGGTATTACCCCCTTTGAAATTAAGTGTATTAATTTTAAACGTTGATCTAATTTCAATTTATTTAACACCGTAATTGTAAATGCAGTAAATCTTTATTGAGGTGTGTCAAACAATATTATTTATTTGTGAACCTTTTTACTAAACCCTTAATTTCATCCAATGAGAAAGGTTTTCTTAAAATATATTTTGCGCCCTCCCTCAGCATTTCCTTGTCCTTTTGGGAGGATGCGGTGAAAATCACAATATTTTTCGAATCCAACAAATTTTCCTCCTTTAGCTTATTGAAAATATCCATGCCACTAAATTCTGGCATGGCAAGATCCAACAATATAAAGTCATAACTTCTTTTGTCGCTTCTCAATTCCTCAAGGCCTGCCCTTCCGTCATTAATCACAATACATTCTATTTTCTCAAATTCGAAATAGTCTTTGAGTAACTCCGTTATTTCATCATTATCATCTATAACAAGAACCCTATTAATTGGTCTTGATGATGATGAAGTGTTTGTACTCATTATATTCCCTTTATTGCTTTTTTTGCTTAAAAAGGTGTTGTAAATTTACAAGGTTGTAATGTTTCCACATTAATCACAATACTTTTCTTCTCACTCAGTGCTTTAACAATGCCTTTGAAATTTGCTAAACCAAATCCCTGTTTCCAGAGTTAGTTTGGTGAATAAGGGGGTGGTAATTTCAAAATGAGTTTGCCTAATGGTTGGGCTTCCGGACATCTCATAGATAAAATGTTTAACTACCTGATGTAAAACTGATATGATAGTGATAAAAAGGAAAACAAATACATTGTCCAAATCATTGACAAATTAAAGTATTTTAGAATAAAATCACCAAATGTTTGCTTTGACATCCATAAAACAGATTTAGATAATGAAACAATAAAACAGAAAGATATCCATATACAAGATTGTAAAACCCAAGAGGAAAAGTACATCAAACTAAATCCCATCTTTACAGAAGTAATTGCAAGAATTACAGAACAGGCAAAGCCAAGGATTTTAGCGGGAACAAGCAACGACAATATGGGACTGCAAAGATCTTTAAATGAAATTAGAGAACTTGTTTCGTTCAAATGGAGACTAATTGATAAAGATGGAAAGGATATTGTTGCACCTGTGGATGCCATCAAAAACCAAAATCAAAATCCTCCAAAACCTATTGCTGAATCCAAAAAAGGAAAGACAGTGTTTGATATCAATGAAAAAGGGAGATATTTTTTCTATAAATATGGTAATGGTATTCCGATGGCTGAAGCTGTTTTAATAAAAAAC
>JBBJMN010000159.1:0-3586 GCA_037720485.1 Candidatus Nitrosocosmicus sp. | reverse complement strand
TTCAGTGTTATTTGATTGATTAATACCAGTTAACGTAAAATTCTCCATTCCGCCTACAACTGAATCAATTAATGATGAACCTTTTAATGAATCAATTAAGGAAAGTACTTCATCACTAGAAGACTTTGCTCTGTCAAGATTATTTTCAGAATCATTCATTTGGCCAAAAGAATAGTCAATAAAATTAAAGGTTAGCATGAAACCTAGCAACATAAAGAAAAAAAAATGTTCGGAATTACTAAAAGATAACAATATGAAATAATCATATAGAAAAAATTATTTAATCTTTTCCCTTAACAATTTACCAAATAAAATATCCTTTAGGCTCTCAACGTCTGTGATAGGTGGTGTACAAGTAAAGTCTTTGCATATCAATACAAACTCATCAAAATGGGCCGGTTTTTCATTTAACAAAGATTTATTCTGAAACAAAGGGTATTTTTCCAAGGCTTTTAAATTGCAATTTTCATCCATAATAGAAAAGATCCCGTTTGGGACAAATGCTCTATTTATGACTTTAAGCATAGTCGATTTTTTGAGTGAGATGTTTTTTGAAAAAAAAGTAATCTCCATGGGTTTTTTTACATAAAGATAAGCAGAGGACAGCAAGTGACCAAATCCAAAGGGGTTTTCTACGGCCGATAATAATGATGATTTCATTGTTTTTTCAGCAAAACTTAGGTAATCATTTTTCCCGGTTATATGATAAAGCCTAATGAAATTTGAGACAGAGACAGAATTACCACTAGGAATTGCTAAATCGTAAAGGATTTTATTTCTAATTGGAAGTATTTCATGTAGATTGGATGTATAATAAAAGTTATTTTCCTCTGAATCCCAGAAATTTTTTGTTAAATAATCGGTATATTGTGTAGCCAAGTCTATATAGTAAACATCAGGTTTAATTTCAAATAAATCTAAAAGAGCATTGATGTAAAACGCATAGTCATCCAAATATGACGGAATTTTGGATAAACCATCTTTATATATATGATATAAGGATCCGTCCGATGATTTCATTTTAGTTTCAATGAACTTTATTGCCTTTACAGCAGTTTCCAGGTAGAGTTCGTTTCCAGTTATCCTATAACCTTTTACAAAGGACGAAACAGCAAGAGCATTCCATGAAAGGATGGTTTTATCGTCTTTTTGAGGCTTTATCCTATTTTCCCGAATTTGAAATAGTTTCAAAGAATTTTGTTGGATAATTTTTTTAATCTCATTTATATCCAAATCATATCTTTTTGAAAGATTCCTAAATGATGACTTTACATTTAAGATGTTTTTCCCCTCAAAGTTTCCTCCTTCAGATATATCATAGTATTCACAGAAAATATTTAGGTGCAAAGGGTTTTTTATTATTGAAGAGATTTCGTTTTTTGACCAGAGATAAAATTTGCCTTCTTCTCCTTCGGAATCTGCATCCTGAGCAGAGAGAAACCCCCCGTCATTGTTTAACAGATCTCTTGAGATATACTCCAATGTTTTTTCAATGGCTCTTTTAAACTCTTCACCCTTGGTGATTTGGTATACTTCTGCAAACAAAACAACCAGTAACGAATTATCATACAGCATTTTTTCAAAGTGCGGAACAAGCCATTTCTGATCTGTAGAGTATCTAGAAAAACCCCCTCCCAGATGATCATGGATTCCACCATACAGAATTTTTTCGGATGTCAGTATCACAAAATCTTTGAATTTTTCAATTTTTGAAATATCATAATATCGCAATAAAAATAGCAAATTAGAAACATTAGGAAATTTTGGAGACATTCCAAATCCGCCATAATTAAAGTCGGCCATTTGTAAAAGATTGAGTGCTGCTTCATCAAGAATTGGTTTGTCAATATCTACATCGTTTTTGATTTGGTTATTCTTTGAAGCTGCAACAAGAGATCTCATAAATTCGTTGGTTGTACTGTTGATCTCATTTTTCCTGAAATGGAAAGCATCGTCCAACTGTGTCAAAACTTCGCCAAACCCAGGCAAACCATACCTACTATCCTTTGGAAAATAAGTCCCAACGTAAAACGGTTTTAAATCAGGAGTCAAGAAAACTGACAATGGCCAACCGCCGTTGCCATTTACTATTTGGCATGCTCGTTGATAAACATCATCAATATCTGGCCTCTCCTCCCTATCTACCTTGATATTGATAAACTTATCATTCATTATTTTTGCAATATTTTCATCCTCAAAAGACTCATGAGCCATCACGTGACACCAATGGCATGCACTATATCCTACGCTAAGAAAAATTGGTTTGTTTTCTTTTTTTGCTAAATTAATTGAATTTTCGCTCCAAGGCAACCAATTAACTGGATTATAAGCATGTTGTAACAGATAAGGACTGCTTTCCTGTATTAATGAATTAGGTTTTCTCTTTTGAGTAGCATCATGCATAATATAACAAGAAGTTGATTATATTTATAATATCTTTCAAGTATTTGTTGTGCCATTTGTATTATTACCTTCCGAACTATCTCCACGAAGGGATGGAGGTGTTTGTAATACTGTAGGATCGGTAATAACAGGTTCCGCTGGTAATCCATATTCTGCTCTTAATGTAGATTGTTGTGTGGTTACAAGTTTCTCTGAAAATGAGGGGCCTATGTAACCAAAAGAGGCCCACAAGACGTATATGGAAACCAAGGATATTCCTATGACAATTAAACAGATACCTACTGTACCTATTTTTCTGAATTTATGTGCAATTTTAGGACGGTCATCCCCATTTGACATAAATACAAAAAAAAGAAAAGACATTAAAAAGGTTCCTAAAATGATGAGATTAACTTTTTAATTACAATCACATAACAACCTTAATGACACCAGAAGAAAAAATATCCTCATTAAACCTAAGCATCCCTAAAGGGAAGCCAGCATCACTTGGATCCTATATTCCGATTACCAAGGTTGAAAATTTAATTTTTATATCTGGCCAAATTCCAATAGACATAGATTCTCCAAATAATGAATTAAAATACAAAGGAAAAGTAGGTAGGCAAGTTTCAATTGAAGAAGCCCAAGAAGCGGGGAAAATTTGTTGTTTGAACGCGCTATCCCACTTGAAAAATTTAATTGGCGAATTGGATAATATAAAGAGGATAGTAAAGATAACAGGATATGTGAATAGTGGCGAAGACTTTATGGAACATCCAAAAGTAATCAATGGTGCATCGGATTTAATGTTAAACATTTTTGGGGAAAAAGGCAAGCATACAAGGGTAGCAATAGGAGTAAACAGTTTGCCACTAGGTTCTCCAATTGAGATTGATTTTATAGTTCAGGTATAAAAATTATTGTTTGAAATTTTTCATCCAAAATTCCAATAACCTAAAATATGAATTAGTAGCCTCCTTCACAGTCTGAACGTATGCTTTATTCATTTCATCCCAGATCAAACTATAATCAATATCGTTATTTTGATAATTAATGTTGTTATCAACAATATCATTTTGTTTAGTGTTTGATCTCTTATAGAGATTTTCTGCATTAGACACCTCTGCGTCGTTTCCTATTGAAACGGTTTTCTCGTCTGCGAGTTGCTTGGCCTTCTCGTCTGCGAGTTGCTTGGCCTTCTCGT
>JBBJMN010000158.1:0-3611 GCA_037720485.1 Candidatus Nitrosocosmicus sp. | reverse complement strand
CGACCTCGGTTAGAGGTCGCCCATCTTGGAACATCTGAAAGGCTCTAGCATATTCAAATTTATCTTTAAGTCTGTTCTTTCTTATCTTCATCATCACCAGTAACCTGATTCAAAATCTGTCCAATGCTTTTAAGAGATATATGTTCCTCTTTAGTAATATCTCTTGTGGTCTTTCCTTCATTGGCTAGCTTAATTACCATTTTCTCTTTTTCCTTTTTACTCAGTAACATTTCAGTATTAGATAGGGCATTTCATTTAAAAAAAGCCTGATTTTCATGATTCCATTGATGTTTTGTGTTGCTATGTGACGTTGTTTACAGACCATGTCAATTCGTGATTCAATATCTATAAGAACTACTTAATTATGTTCAAAGTCGCATTGGTATCTCGCAATCAACGACTCTGATTTCATATCCATCAATTCAAGTTACACTGATGCTGCTATCACCAGGCTATAATTTGTATTAAAGGAATCTCTTAAGTTGTAATCGATATACCATAAATTTGAAATTAAAGTTGAAAAAGGTTATAGAAATGTTCACATTCCACAACAAGATAAAAAGCCACACGATACAGCAAATTATTCAATAAATCAGGATACACATTCTCTTTTTTGAAATTTTTTTTGCAAAAATAGATATCAATCTTAGTAAATGCGAATTGGAATGTAAACAAAAATTATATACAGAAACCTGATAATCAAGTCACCTGTCATCAATAAAGAACACCGAATCTAGAAATGCTTTAAGGTTTTTTATTCTTGGGCTGATAACGGCATCCATAGTATTAAACTCCATAGTCATTTTCTCTAATGCCAAAGATAGGCATGCTACGGTTCTTTGGACATTAAACTTCTCAGCAGCGGTTGCGACTAGTTTGGGCATAATTGCAATTTGCAGGCATGGGTTGCACGGATTGCATGGCAAGTCATTCCTTTTTCTAACCCTAGGTTTGGCATCATGGTTTATGGCAGATATTTCAATAATGTACTATTACTATTTTGAGGAAATGGAGGTGTCGAATGAATTCTCCATTGCAGATGTCCTCTGGTTGACGGGATATCTTTTTCTAATTTTGCATCTGGTTTCAGTAATAATATCAATACACACAAAGATTATCCCAAAAACGTTAGTGATAGTGGCATTATTCATAATATCTTATATAATTTACACCATCACCTCAATAGGGATTTCAGTTGAACCAAATGGAACATCAGCAGCAGATAATCCAAATCAATTAGAAATAGTAACTGCAATAACATATCCAATTCTTGACTTGTGTCTAATAATCCCATCCCTTCTGATCCTTGCAAATCTCTATCACAATTATGAGAATTCCATACCATGGATTCTCTCATCGCTATCACTGTTATTTAATGCAATAGCGGATAACGGATATGTTTATGAATTTGTGAAAGGGCATCACACTTCATGGTTTTGGGATCTGCTTTACATTACGGATTTTGTAATTATGGCGGGTGCTCTCTTTTGGTACAATAAATTTCACATTTCAAAAGCCTTGAGAAAAGACACGAAATATTAGGCAGCATATCCAAGAATACCCTTCTTGTCTTTGCGAAAGTAAATTTTCGATAAATATTCAGGGATGCCTATAGACTCGAAATTGTTTTTATTTAAAATAAACTTTTAGCTAAAAGAATTTTTCCATTAAAGCCATTGTTTTTATTAGTGCAACACGAGTGTAGTATACTCATAAGAGATGAACCTGTCTTTTAACTTACAGCTACACTATAATATGCACAACTAAATCTGCAACAGTTTTCTAGTAATTACTCTTTTTTCGTGGTGGTTTCCTAAAACACCATAAATTTTTGTGGCCCAATGGCTAATTTTCTTTCAGCTAATTGTTACCATAAGTAAATATTTGAGATAAACCACAACCTAATGATAAAGGGGATAAGGCTCCACTATTGATGGTATTTCGCATTGGGATTCTAATTTTGTGTTTGAAAATCAAGTTTGTATGTATTCATCTTCCGCAGTACAGAACGGTGTTTATAAAGTTGGGAGATTGTAGTTTTGGTATTTTCGCTTGTAGTTTAACAGCGCAAAATAAAAATTAGGTCTATACGAAAGACACAGTTACTTGAATAATGAATATCAAGATCAAAACAAATAAGGTAGCCAACCATACAGCATAGAATCCGATTCCTATTAATCAATGCTTTAATTATCGAGGAGAATCCAATACCCAAAGCAACTTCCCATTTACTGGGCATTCCTTTGCGTTGTTAAAAAAAGCCTTGTCGACTTGTCTTTTCCTTTTCAGTTTTATGTTGTGGTGCTGATAACAAATATTAGACGAACGTATTGATGTCCCATTTTTGCTTCTTGTTTCTTTGTGTCTGTTTCCTTTCACATCTCTTCGCGAAAGCCATAACCAGTCAAATATCAGTGAGAAACATAAGTAGCTCTAGCCACAGGGTTAGCTGCAAATATGGATTTTGACGAGGTTGTAAGAAAGAGAAAGATGATAATGGAGTACGATTTTGGCAGGCAAATTCCAAATGAAATAGTTTCAAGGCTAATTAAGAATGCCCATACAGCACCAAGTGCTGGCCACATTCAGGTTCAGGAATTTATAATAGTCAAGGATAATGCAACAAAAAAGAAATTAAGAAAAGCAGCTGTAAATCAAGAATATGTAGAAAAAGCCCCTGTGCTGATTGTGGTGTGTTCCAATGTCTCTCGCTCGGTGGGACGGTATGGCAATCGCGGAAAGGAATTCTATAGCATAACAGACGGGACTTTTGCATCAATGCTCATTTTGCTTACTGTGGTAAATGAGGGAGTTGGCGCTTGCTTTGTCGGGGCGTTTGAAGATAACAAAGTATCAGATACTTGAATTGCCAAAAGATGTCAAACCAATAGGGATTATTTGCATAGGCTATCCTGCAGAAAAACCTGGAAAGTTTGAAAGAATCAATATCGATGCACTTATCCATCATGAAAAATATGGAAGTAATAGTGGTGCCTCGCAGTAGTAATATTTAATACATTAAAACAAAATTTCCATTAGAAAAAGGACCCTGACTGCCATTGCAATTCTGTTTCCCATTCGACCCAAACCTGAACCGATCTTTAAAGTCATCTTGGTAAAATCTCGTGCCGACAATTTAGCATTACTAAAGCAAATATCATCATTAAATTGTATTAAAACACATTCAGACCAGAATATGATACCTTCTTTATCGACTTTAAATTCGGATCTTTCACCACATCTTACCATACTGACATAGCATTTGATCCGTATCAGGTGGCATTTTTCTTTGTTTTTTTAAATCCCCCACATCGTTTTTGTTTGAGTTAGTTTCGCCCCAGAGAAACGTTTTGTACCAATATAGGTAGTCGCACCACTCCAAATTCAATGATCTGCCATAGTTGAAAAACTTGATTTGCAGCACCCCTACTGACGCCATTGTGAAATAAATCCGTAGAGAAATATGGCACTTGTGGATATGCTTGCTGCTGCTTCTGCTGCTGCTGCTATGTTGTTATCTCGGCTAAAAACATGTCGCTGTCTAGTTTTGAGAATACAGATAAATCCATATTTGCTCCTGGTTTCATTATTTCCCTAAGGTCTTTTCCTGC
>JBBJMN010000157.1:0-3619 GCA_037720485.1 Candidatus Nitrosocosmicus sp. | reverse complement strand
CAAGATGTTCAAAATCAACATCAATAAAGTCATTTCCGTCTTCTTCTTTCATTACTTGGACTTCAAGTGAATTTATGAGGTCTACTGTTTTCCTAGATGTATCTGTTCCAGAGGATCCTTCTGTTGCGTCTATGTTTGAGTGATATTCCGTTTCTTTTGTGTTATTCTTTTCGGTTAAACCGCTTGACATAAGTATCAGGATATATTGATTGTTAGCGCTTATAAGCATGATGTCTCAAATGTAAAACCAGTGAGGTTTCACTTTAATGAAATGGGCTAAAAGAAGTGGAGGAAGAAAAAGACAAATGATGATTATTCGCTCATAGAGTAACAAACGTTTTTCATGTGTTAAATGTATTAATATCACATATCTGAAATTTAACTATGGAAAAGAAAATCTTTGCTGATGTAAGTGAGAAGGAAATCACTCGCTCAATAGCATCTATGTTTTTTGAAACTATTCAGGAATATACTGATTCTGATGTTATTATATTGGGTGCTGGTCCTGCAGGGTTGTTTGCAGGAAGAGACCTGGCCAAACAAGGTGTTAAAACTTTGATTGTTGAACAAAATAATTATCTTGGTGGTGGATATTGGGTTGGAGGATACATGATGAATCCTGTAACTGTTAGGGCACCAGCGCAAAAGTTGTGGGACGAATTAGGGGTCCCATACAGAAAAGTTAATGAAAATCTTTATGCAACATGGGGGCCTAACGCCTGCTCTAAACTCATATCATCCGCTTGTGATGCTGGTGTAAGATTCCTGCAATTGACAAAATTCGATGACCTTGTATTAAAAAACAAGAGGGTTGGAGGGGTTGTGGTAAACTGGATGCCTGTTTCCGCATTGCCTAGAAATATTACCTGTGTTGATCCCGTGGCGTTTGAAAGTAAAATAGTTATTGATGCAACTGGGCATGACTCGGTGGCTGTTAAAAGATTGATGGAGAGGGGATTGGTGGAATGGAAGGGCATGAATCCAATGTGGGTAGAAAGTGGTGAGGATGCTGTTGTAAATTATACTGGGGAGGTTTACCCCGGTCTGATTGCCGCTGGCATGTCTGTAACCGAAACATTCGGATTGCCTAGGATGGGTCCGACTTTTGGTTCGATGTTGTATTCGGGTAGAAAAGCTGCAGAGGTTGCCCTAAATAAATTGCAACAAATGCCGGAGTCGCCTCAAATCAAAGCAAAATAATGAGCAATAAAAACAAATATTTATCTTTTTATTAGAATTTTTAATTATATAGCCAATGCATTAACTTCTCTTGAGATTCTGTACTAAATGATATTTAAGTGGGTAAAAAAAAACAAAAATGCGTCTAGTTTTATTTTTAATAAGTTGTAACTTAAATATTTTTGATACAATACTCTCTTATTGTCACAACCCAAATTATGCGAAAATTGCCAAAAAGGAAATCATCATTCCATGCAAGATATTGAAAATTGTAACTGTGTGTGTTCTGGTACAATTTCAGAACAAGGAAATTTGGCCTGACTTACAGAATATGAAGGTCCAATCTATCTTCAATGGATGTACAGGATAGTAGCATTTTCTTAATTTAACAGGCCAAAATATCTTTGATATGTATAAATAAATACTAAACTATTTTCAAATTGTATTAATTTGCTATGCATTTATCTTAATTGTTTAGGACACAATTATTCAAAATAATGCATTTTTAACTTGATATTCAAGAGGAAAGAGCTCTGCCTCCATCTACATAAACCGTTGTTCCTGCAATATAGCTTGCATCTTTTGATGCCAAAAACAACACAACTTTAGCTATTTCTTCTGGCTTTCCAAACCGTCCCATGGGTGTTTTGATTTCTTTTTGTTTCTTTTTTTGCTCGTCTTCCATTACCTCCTTTTGCATCTCTGTTTCTATTGCACCTGGGGCAACTCCATTCACTCTTATTCCTTTGTCAGCTAACTCTAGTGCAGCAGTTTTAGTTAGCATTTCCATCCCGCCCTTGGAGACAGTGTAGGCAACACCCTCCACCTGAGGCACAGATTCGTGATATGAGGACATGTTGATAATGGAGAAATTGTAGTTGTTGTTATTGCTATCATTTAGCGGCACAGCACTCGTATTTGTGTTTTTTAACATTTGTTTTACAGCTTCCCTAGTACATAAAAATGCGCTCCTTAAGTTGATATTAATAACCTCGTCCCACTCGCTAGCACTCAGTTCCTGAATTTGTTTTGGTTCACCTCGTATTCCAGCATTGTTAACCAATACATCAATTCTACCAAACTTTTGAATGGCTTGTTCTATCAATGAAATACAGGTTTGTTCCTGTGATATATCGCCTACTAGATAAGATAGTCTATTTTTGTCCTCTTCTCCTCCTTCTCCTAAAGCTTCTCTTAGTATATCTTCAGTGGTTTCATCTAGTTCTTGCTCATCTCTTGCGTTTAACACTAAATTATATCCTGCCTTGAAAAACTCCGTTGCAATAGCTTTGCCAATACCACGGCTTGAACCGGTTATTACTGCTACCCGACTTTTGTTATTATACTTGTTACTTTCAGACATTGTTAGTTTTATTTTAAGAAAAAAATTTAATAAACTTCATTTGACTGTTCCTAATGCTTTACAAAATAAAAGAAATAGGATTCTTTAAAAATCTCTCTTTTATAATGTGAAGTTCCCATATCCAAACCATTTTTATCTTCAAACAAAGCGATGCATAAGAAGAAATTCTTTTACTTTTTATAATAAATTTGATGAGTTATCATAACACGGATATCAAATACAAAAGAAATAGTGTCGAGAAAGAGGAAATATAACGTGTTCTCAATTTGTTCAATCTTTTCCTAAATTGTGTAAAAGAAAAGATTAAGAAAGTTTAGGTCATCTGAGATTTATTGACTGTTGTATCTTTTGACAATAATCAATAATCTATCCAAGATAAATAATTATGATAATCTATTTAGATAAAATAATTTTGGCTATATTATTTTATTTATATAACATCAGAGCGTAATAATGCTGTTTTGTGATGATAGACGAATACAAAAATAAAGAAGATGGAGATAAGATTGAAGATTCAGACCAAAGTGCAAGGACAGCAACAGATAGAGAACCAACAATCGAAATTACGGACCCTGACAATCCGGAATCAGATAAAAATGAAAATGAAAAGGCAAAAGAGGTGTTAGATGACGCAGGGGATCAAATTTAAAAGTTATTTCCGTAATTAATTAAATGGGTTTTGTTCAAAACCTGAATCATATTGTATGTATTTACTCGCTATATAACATAATGCCTAATGATACAAATAATAGATAATAAAACCGTATGTTGGCAATTATTTTCCTTTGGGGAAAATATGATATAGGTTAAAATCCATTGGGTGACTTTCTGTCGTAAATGTGAGGGGAGATCCATTTAGGGGGTTACTGTGACAACTACTAATAGAAATGAGCAGATTATTTCCTTATCATCAAGCAATTTTATTGTTAATTTTATTAATATTGTAACGTTATTGCAACTTTTAATGAGATCTACTATTGTTCTTTCTTATCGTCAAAGACTAAAGTTGGTTTGTTGTCAGGGACATTTGAAGAAGGCATCTCCAAAGTTACCCTATACTCTAGGTGTCCGGCATTG
>JBBJMN010000156.1:0-3658 GCA_037720485.1 Candidatus Nitrosocosmicus sp. | reverse complement strand
TTAAGCAACAAAATAGGTGGCAAAATTTTTATAACTGATGTTCAAGAGGCAATCGACATAAGAACTAAATCTAGAGGCGATTCCACTCTTTAATATTTTTATTTTTGTGCGTTAACAATTAACTATAATAATTTTATTGATTCATTTATTAGCAATGCTTAAAAAGATTATTACTTTTTTTATGTTGTGAACAAGCTAGTATGGTGTTTTAACTGCAATTCTCTTCAATCAATTTGTCTGCATGATAATTGTAATGTTCATTGTTCTTTATGTTTTAAAATAAATGAGATATTCTTAAAAGGTAACACCTAATCTCTTTTCGATTTTGATTATTTCTCCCACAGTTTGATTCATTGCAGATTCTGCAATATCACTCGCATGCTCTACAGTTCTACGGATATCTTCCAACATCAATTTGATACTAGCATTAGTATTTTGGGCATTTGCAATTTTGTTTTCCTCAGAATCCAAGAACCTCACAAGTTCTTTTTCTAAACTCAATACATTCTCTGATTTGTCTGCTGTTTTATCTGCCAAATAATAATCCCGCCTTAAGAACGCCTCCACAGATGAGTTTAAAACCTCCAATGAGGAGCTGCTTAACTTTTCTAATTTTTCCATTATCGATACGGGAACTGGATCGGGGCTATCCATGGACTTTATCGCAATTCTAGTTGCATGATCGGCCACTCTCTCAATACTTTTTACAGTAGCTCTATAACTTAGACAGTCTGATGGATGTTTTAACCCTATCTCCTGCAGGATTCTTTCGTTTTTTGTTGCCATTACTAGGTTCCTTAGTATATATAGACTGAACCTGTCTACCTCATCATCGGATTTAACTACGCCATTTGCCATTTCATGATTTTTTTCTTTTAATGCGGTTATTACATCCCTATGCATTGAGGACGCTATTAAGAACATTCTTCTTACTGCAGTATTAACCGATAATTCGGGTAATGTCAACAACACTTGGATTGTAATTATATCTGATGAGTCTGCAATAATTTCTGTTCCAATCAAGCTTCGTCGCACTATTTCCCTTACTGCTTCTCTTTGTATTGGTTGGATCC
Organism: Candidatus Nitrosocosmicus sp.; assembly: GCA_037720485.1. Classification (GTDB taxonomy): domain Archaea; phylum Thermoproteota; class Nitrososphaeria; order Nitrososphaerales; family Nitrososphaeraceae; genus Nitrosocosmicus. Next base: position 2,585 of record JBBJMN010000156.1, on the reverse strand, counting down.
GCCCTGTCTTTGACTTTAGATTGATATAATTATATCCGGATAGATAAATTGATACTATTTTTCTCTTTAGAGTATTTGGTCCCTCATCAATTAAAACTAGGGTAGTAACCTCATTTATGGAGTCTTGTAGCCTTTTTTCTTGTTCTGTGGTGATGGATAACGAATTATTGGAGGTTCTAGATATGGAAACATGATCCCCAGCTTTTAGTTTCATTTCTTCAATCCATTTTTTTGGTAATGACAGTATGTATGTGGATCTTCCTGTAAATTGAATTTTTCGGACATCAGAGTGTGTATTCTCCAATAAACTAAGTATATTTAATAATTGTATATAGATGTTTTAAATCATTATAGAATATCTCCAAAGTACATACCATCAGTTTTTTGTATTATATAACCTTGATTTTTAAAAAAGATATTGCAGAAATTAATAATAGAATATATTATCGGAATTTAAACAAGTGTTATTGACAGAAAATTCTGTCAGAGATATAAATAACATCAAAGAATTAGAATCAATAAAATATGAATTCCAAATTAGGTGCAGTCATTATCAACTCGAGCATTCCTCAAATGACAGAGCAATTAGCTGTCCAATCTGTGGAAAAATATGGAATTTTGTGGGGGAAAAAGGGTTTTCCAAATTGATTCAAGTTTATAAAGCAGAATTAGATTGACCTTTTTCATTATCCAATAGCTTTTTAAAAAGGTATATTTTTTTAAATTTATTTAATATGTATATCAATATGCCCACTATTATAACCGCTAAAATCGCTTGAATAACTGAGGTTTGGATAACTATTACCGAGTATATTTGATGGATTTGTTGTTGTTTACTTATTGGTGCTATGATAAAAATAAAGGAAAGGCAGGCTATCATAACCAATCCCCACATAAACAATATGAAAAATCTGAGATCTAAAAATTTCATTTTTTATCACTTTTTTTATTTTATATTAAATATAAAATATTGTAATAATATAGTAATAAAAGACAAGCAAGATGAAAAAAATCCTAATTTATAGATCTTATTTACTATTTGTTTTTCTGAAAGTGGGCCATCTAATAAAATTAACCTTACTAATGTAATTGGTGCATCTTTTTCTTTAGAGGCTTCAAGCCTATAATCATCCTTAATGATAGTGGGTCTTGCTTTTATTTGTCTATGCTCAACAATTTTTCTAACACTGCTTAAAAATAAAAATGAATTCATTATTGCAGGTAATAAAGCTATTATCGCAATAATTTCGGATTGGGATGCAATAGCAAAGGATCCATACATTGCACCCATTATCAATGTACCAGAGTCTCCGGGAAATATTTTACTAGGGTATTTATGGAATTTATAAAACGCCAGCAGGGAAGCAAAGAACGGTATCTCTATTAAAAAAATATCGAGACTTCCAAACAACAAAGAACTCAATAACAAAGGAACCATTGTTATGATTAAAAATCCTGTAGCGGCACCGTTAAATACATCAATAGAATTTATAGTGTTCCCTACCAATGGTATTGCAATTAGTATCAATGGTATATATAATAATGGTATAAACACATTTCCAAAAATAACATTTAATTGATTATCATATGCATGAAACATTATAATCGGTATTGAAGCTAATATCAAAGCAGCGGGTTTAAACCATCCGGGCATTATCTTAAAGTCATCTATAAATCCAACCACAAACGCTATTGCAGTGGTAATAATTATGCCCATTATCTCATTAATGCCCGTCATAAAAAACAGTATTAATTCACCTGCGATAATGCTTAATAATAAAACTGGTCCACCTGGCCTAGGAACCATCGGTTTATTTGGTTTATGGCTATCATTCACTACTTTTCCTTTTGAGATAAGAAACCTGATAAAAATTGGCGTTATGGTTAGCGTTATAAGAAAGGAAACTAGGGACGCAATAATTGAAAATATAATGAATTCATAACTAGGCGGATACAATTTGATTTATTAGATAGGTTATCTATATATAATATAACCTTGCTTCTCATGTTTTAAACACAATAATCACAATGCGATTTAATAAAATTTTTTACTTAACTTAAGCAACAGTCTTTTGCATGCACAACCTAAAATGGTTTTGTTATTTAATATTTGTAAGCCATTTTTTTATTTTTCCTTTTAAAGTAATTGATGGTTATTAACAAAAAGGAATCCCCATATTTTAAAAAACACGACAACTTTTGGATTACTTGGCACACACCTTCATGTAAAATGAATTTTTTATCTTTATTCTACAGTTTGCTATGGGTATAAAGAAATTAAGCTGTTGCTGCTGATGTTATTGCGTTACATCAAACGGTATGCGTTTTTGTTGTACTTGCTATGCCTTAATTATCAAATATAACAAAAAAAAATTTTATTAGTTTATTATTTATAAAATAAAAGAATTGTTAGTTCATCATAACATAAGTATCATGGCAAATTAATATTTCAAAACTCTTTTTCTTTTGATCTTTCGTATATGGTTTATCAAAAAGGAACTATATCAGATAATTGAATAATATAACTCTACAAATGTTCTGATCGAAAGATATGATCAAAAGGTGTGATCGAAAGAAGAGCTTTT
>JBBJMN010000155.1:0-3685 GCA_037720485.1 Candidatus Nitrosocosmicus sp. | reverse complement strand
AAGCCCGTAACAGAGAAATCAAGATCTTTAACCAATAAATCTTTAGTGACCGAGAATAATCTGAAATACTCAAATAGATAACGGCTCCGGAGCCATGGGAAACAGATTTGAGATGGTTTTCGCTCAAGTAAATCACATTACTTGGATAAAATGACAGCCATAATGAAACGATCTATGAAATAATGTAATTGGATATTTTTTTGTTATATATATCTGAATGTATTTTGCGTATACTGCATTCATAATAACTAAATGTAAAAAAATGGTATTGTGTTACATATTGCGTATCCTAAATATAGCAATTGATACGGATGGTTCTCCATCCGGTTATATTACACGGCACAATCATTTCTCCAATAAAAGCAAAATCCGCACGGTAAGACCCTCCATAAAAAATGAGAGGTTTGGTGTTCAGAGAATGGAAATGCTTGCCATCTATTTTGCGATTGTCGATAACCTAAGAGCATTCAAGAAACTAAAAAGGACAAGGCAAACCATCATGTTCTATAGCATACACATGTCTTTGACCATTGTATGAGATAATCTGATAATCAACTAGATAAAGCAAATACTTTTTGAGATTGTTAATTGATAATGGCGTTGTTTTTTGCATTTCACGCTCAAGGTCATTGATAGAAATCCCATTAATGCAACATACTAAAATAGGCTCTACAATGGCAGCCTTCAATGCAGGCGTTCTCATGGTTTTGCCATAGTATTTGGAATTCATGTTTTCCTTGTTTCTGTCAGTCATGCCATTATCTTCCCAGTAAGGCCATTACCCGAATGCTTGGGTTCAAGCAGTGCTGGCATTTCGGTTGACAACAATAACAACCTAAATGCAACGGTTGTCATGCATATTCCCACATGCAATTTCTGTTGATGTTTGTAATAATACATCCCATTTTCCTCAATCTCTGTGGACAAATCAATCAAATGCTATTGCACCTCTTAAGCACCATTAGTTGTTGTTTAACTCAGGGCATACCCAGGCATTGCAGAGATATTTGGTTCAAAGACAGATTTCAATGACATGATTTTTGCCAAATCCATATTTGACATGTTTTATGATCTTAAACAAACTTTATTATACACAACTTTTGTTAAGGGTGTGTATAATTATTGCAATGTGTTAATGTGTTTGTTATAATTATTTTAATTTATTGCCTTATGGTATTGCTTAATAAGATATGGATAAAGACTACTTGCATCCTACACCTAGATGTTGGGAATTATCCAATGCCTTTTCCGAATCCAAACCGGACCCTAAAGTAATGGATCGTTTAGGTGCCATATGCCCCACATTCAGTTGGCTTTGTTCCCTTCTCCAACTTCATGTTTTATTTAATCATATTGTGGAACAGATTACCACCTCATGTTTTTCTTCTATTTAAAGTAAATGCCATATCATGATATTAGCCGGAGGCAACGAAATGAGTCCTGCCCATGGTAGTAAGGCCGCCAAATACGGGCTCAACTTACAATTTAGGGCCATTAGCTTTGTATTTTGTAACTCCAAAATCACGCAGCATTAAAATAGGCCAATTCACGTCATATTAAAATTTATGACCACGGTAATATCTATAAAGGCCAAAGATGGAATTATTTTAGCAAGTGACAGTCAAGGAACATCGGTAAAAGTAAAGACCACCATAAAAAAGGTTTTCAAGATAAACAGTTTCTTTGGTATTGGCGCCTCAGGGGATAACTCCCAAATTGAATTACTCGTTGACAAACTAAAGCAACACTTACAGAGTGAAATTGAATTGGAATCAGAATTTAGAAATCAAATGTCCAATGTTGTGTTGAATTTGCATCGGATACACAATCACAACCATTCGTTATTGTGCGGATATGCCGGCGCTAGGTTATTCTTTTCCCCCCTTTCAATAGCAGCCGCAAAACCAAAGAACGGGGATCCTTATCTTTACCGTGTGGGTTTTGGCACAATTGGAAAAAACAATGAAGTATCCCCATATCTATACAAGGTAAACAGGGACTATGTGTCAATCGGTTCCGGTTCCAACTATGCCCGTTTGGTTCTCAAACAACAAGATAGGATTTATGCCGCAATGAACAAGAAATTGTCCGATTTAACAACAGAAAACAATGTCGGGGTAGCATCATATGTGATAAACGAGGTGAAGCAATTGGACCTGGAGACAGGAGGAAAGACTCAGATTGCAGTAATTAACCATGACGGTTACAGAGAACTTTCGCATAATGACCAAACCAAGTGCCATCAAACAATGATTGATAACCTATTTTCTTCTTTGCAGGAGAATTTAACCAATAGTGAAAAAGCAAGGGAGTTTATTAGCAACCTTTTTCCTCATGATTAACTGCAAAGATTACAACAATAAAATACCCTATTAAATTGCCTCAAGTGTTTTGAGGTTCTATAGAGAATGACTAAATATTTGACAGTCTTTATTTCAAGGTCAAGGACAGACAATGGCATGTCCGTATTTTTTACTGGGATGCTACGGCATCATATAGTAGTTATGCCAACCCGATGATTTGTCCTTCAATCCAAATTGCGGGTGTGGTTGCGCATGTACCTGTGGCACACACGGAGGACCTGGATGCTGTCCTGGCTGCGGGACACCAACTGCTGACTTTTATGCCACCATCCCTTTCTATGCCAGCATGCTCACCAATGCGGGTTTGCCGCCTAAGACCTATCAGCAGCTGGCGGTGGTTGATGATCTTGTGGAGCGCTTGGTAATCTGGTGAAATGAGGCATCAGTGGCCGCGCGGTTTACCGAACTTTTGGCCACAGGCCTGGATGAGAAGATGGTATCCCTAGCGCCCACCGCAGGTGATGGTGGTGATGGTGATAATGATGATGAGCAGGCACGACTGGCGCATTTAATCGGTCAGTTATAAAGTTGCGATTAGTGGTCTAAAGATATACTAATCTTTACCTGTTTCGTCAACAATTTACGGGCATACATCAACAATTCAATTCATTTGTCAACCATTCACCCTAGGTATTTAGGCACGGTCAACAATTTTATTAGCAATTCGCAGGTTTTAAGCACACTAAATAGCAAAGTGCGGGATTTGAAGCCGCTATCCCTACCTGCATCTTAACCAGACAAGGCCAATTCGTTTCAATTTGTGGATGCTAAATAAAGAGCAGCAAATGAACAGAAAAACATTATCCCATATGGACCTTAGGGCCGCCGCTGAACACTATGAAGCTATTGAATTAAAACAATCAACGAACCAGTTAGTAATGTTGTCTCCATGTAATTGAGGATATGAAAAAAATAAACTAAAAATTTTTATCAAAATGCAAAATAGCAGTAGTTTATGAATAGTTTAAACAATCGGGAATAGACGATCCTTGTTGTATTTAATCCGTTATCAATACAAGTAGCGGATTCGGTGGAAACCATGTGGAAATTCGCATGAGTCGGGTTATACAATTTAGTAATATCTATCGGCAAATTAAAAATATTAGAAGATGAGAATTTATTTCTTGAAAGCCATTTCCGCATGCTTTGCAGTAAAATGATAATGGATTTAGCGAGTTCCTGGCCCTGAGTAAGTCAGCATACCAATATAGGCGGAATTTCATTAAAATGTCGCCATCCAATAGCGTTTTTCCTCAATTACCCCAGCCGAATCGCCAGTGTTTTGCTGCTAAATCCCAAAGAATCAAGATTATGGATTGGTA
>JBBJMN010000154.1:0-3839 GCA_037720485.1 Candidatus Nitrosocosmicus sp. | reverse complement strand
GATGAAAAAGTTTAATTCATCATACCCATCAATACATTTTTTTGATGTGTCATCCAGCTCCGACAAAATCCATTTATCTGTTGGGTTGAGTTTTTCTGGCTTGTTTTCGTCGTCTACTATTTCAAAGCCTGAGATAAACCTTCCAATATTCCATAGTTTGGACAGAAATTTTTGTGAATTTGTTATTTTTTGTTCAGAGCATCTGAAATCATACCCCAGATTTGCTTCACTGGCTGACCAAAGCCTAAATGTGTCTGCCCCGTGTTTTTTAATAACGGGTAGGGGATCAATCACATTACCCTTGCTCTTGCTCATCTTTTCGCCTTTATCGTCAACCCCATATCCCATTATCCAAGCGCTTTTCCATGGTAATTGCCCTGTAAGATACACACATCTAAGTAAAGTGTAGTATAGCCATGTCCTAATGATGTCTTTCCCTTGGGTCCTGATGGTTGTGGGGTATGCCTTTTCATAAAATCTGTCATTTTTATTAAATTTGGTGATGTGCAGTGGAGTTATGCTTGAATCCATCCATGTGTCAAAGATTCTCTCTTCCCCTACAAATTCATCGTTTTTGCAATTTTGGCATTTATCAAAAGGAGGTTTTTCGTCCCATGGTCTGTAATATCTTCCAGGTTCTGGAATATTTGGATACCTGCATCTTTTACAATACCATATTGGAATCTCTGTGCCATAAAATCTTCTCCGTGAGATTGGCCAATCAATTGAAATTGAATTTAGCCAATTTGTGAGGATGTGTCTATGCATTTCTGGATAGAACTTTATGTTTTTTGAGTATTCTAATAGTTTAGACTTAAAGTCAACTTGCTTTAAATAATAATCTTCTAGCGATATTATTTGTATTGGTGTTTTACTTCTTTCGCAGATGGGGGTTCTGTGAGAAATTACTTCAATTTTATCTACCATTTCTTTGTCCTTTAGTTCTTCTATAATCTTATTTCGGGCCTCTTTGAGAGAGAGATTTGAAAACTGTTTAGCGTGTTCTGTCGTTTTTCCATTTGTATTGATGGATTTTATTTCCCTCAAATTTAGTTCCCTGAATAATTGTACATCATTTAGATCACCGTAGCTACACACCATTACTACTCCAGACCCAAAATTGGGATCAACTGATTTATGGGGTATTATTTTCACTTCTCTGTCGAAAACTGGTATTTTTAAGTTTTTTCCTTGTTTTTCTCTATATCTTTCATCATCGGGATTCACAATTATTGCCTGGCACGCAAAAAGCAGTTCTGGCCTTGTTGTTGCAATTGGGATAAATTCTTTACTGTCATTTAGGAAAAATTTGATATAGACCAGTTTTGTTTCCATTTCTGTGTATGAGATTTCTGCATCAGCTATGGTTGTGCCACAATCGATGCAATAATTGTTGGGTCTGTCTCCCAAGTATATGAGATTCCTTTTCCACAATTCAATAAATGTTGACTGTGTTAGTGTTCTGAATTCTGTTGAATCTGTGTGATATTTTTCTTTAAAGTTTGCGCTGATTCCTAGGCTTTTTAAAATCTCTACAAATTCATTCTCTGTGTCATCCAGTGTGCTCTCGCAAAGCTTTAGAAATTCTTTTCTATCCATATTCCTCATTCTTATTTTGTATTTTTTTTCCGTATAGATCTCTACAGGTATTCCATTTCTGTCTATTCCAATAGGAAAAATCACCTTAAACCCTCTGGATCTCGCTACCCGTGCTATCATGTCTATTTGGGAATAATGCGCAGCTGCGCCAATATGCCATGGCTTTCCAGAAGGGTAAGGGGGTGGTGTATCTAAAATATAGTAATTTTCAATTCCCAGTTGATTGTCATTATCGTCATCGATTCCGTAGATGTTGTCTTTTTCCCATTGATTTAGAATTCTTTTCTCAATCTCAAAAGACCAAATCTTTTCTGCAATCTTGGTGTCCAATTTTTAATTTGTAATATCTTTTTTTAATAGTTATTAACCTTCCTAGGTGATTTCCGACAATCAAAAAAACTATACTCTATTTAGTCAGTTCGTCTCATGTTTTTTTTATGTTTGATAATATGTGGGCCCCTTTGTTGACTCCTTCATAAATGTATACACCTATTGCCTGCACATTATCTGGCATTTTTTTTGAGAGCATTTTTATTATTTCAGTGGAGAGATTTTCTACAGTAGCTTCTCCCTCTAATAGATATGTCGTAGTTTTTGGGACTTTTAAATCAAAATAGCCTCTAGGTCCATCAAATTCAATAAAAAAATGACAATCATCCTCCTTCTTTAGATATTTTCTATTTATGAAAAACTTGTGATCAATTTGCATTAGTGCTTCCTTTATTATCTTTTTTGCTTCCGAAAAATCTATGACCAGGTTATTTTTCATTTCACCTATTATTTCTATCATGATTGTTGAGGTATGTCCGTGAATTATGGAACATTTATCCACCAAAGGTAGGATGTGGGCATAATCAAATGAAAGGGATGGATCTTCGATAAAAATTGACCCAATTTGTTTACTTTGTTTGTCAAAGAAAAAAATACTCTCTAATTCGTTTATTTTTCCTAAAAAGGATGATTTTCCCACAGCAACAAGATCAATTAAAGGAAATTTCTCATTGATTTTTTTAAACTCTGCTAGATCCTCTTCATTGTCTATTATCTTGATAAATTTGTCTCCTATTTTGAAATCTATGTTTATGTTGGAGTTAACTATTGATTCATTATATTGGTAATCTATTTCCAAAAAATCCAGTAATTTTGACAAGGAATATCCTGTTCTGTTTTTTATTAAATCCTTCTTGCCATCGCTGATGTATTTTAAATCTTTGTCCAATCACTAAATAGTATATCTAATCTCTATTAAATTATTACAAATATATTTTGAACATTTTACATTTTAAGACATAGATGTCTTTGCATAAAGAATTGTGTGATTTTTTGTATTTGACAGTTAGGGATTCGGTAAAGGATGAGGATAGAGTTGTCATAGCGTTTTCTGGAGGGGTGGACAGCACTCTGCTGTCCAAGATTTGCATTGATTTAAAAAAGCAAATATGTTTGGTAACGATTGGTTTTCCCTTTTCACATGATCTTTTGTTTTCAAAAAAGATATCTGCTCTGCTTCTTTCCGATTCCCAGAGTCATATTGTATGTGAATTAAATGATGTTGATTTCACTGAGAGTATGAAATACGTCAAATCCAAAATATCCTGCAATTCCCTTTCGCATATAGAAAATTGCATTGCTTTTTTTGTCCTAAGTAAAGTCGTTAAGGACAACAGCCTAGGGAATTTTTTTTTGACAGCTAATGGTTTAGATGAGTTGTTTTGCGGATACGATAGATATAGATTTTATTTTGACAGCGGGTATGGTTCTATAATGAAGTTCATGGAAGAAAAATTAATCAATGAGTTTCACCTGATGAGCGAAATTTCCAAAGTCATTGGAAACAGTGGAATAAAATCCATTCAACCATTCCTGAGCAGAGATTTTATTGATTTTGCAAAAAAAATTCCACTTGAACATAAAATTAGGGGCAACAATGACTACTTAAGGAAACACATCATAAGGCAAATTGCGTTAGATATCGGCGTTCCAAAAGAATCTGCAATGTATCCAAAAAAAGCGCTGCAATACGGGTCTTTGATTCACAAACACCTAGTCAAAAAGAAACCTGTTTTGCCGTAATGAATTCAATTTGATTAATGGGCTTCAATAACGGTTATAGGCAATAAATAATGTGCCCTACTTGTAAATGAGAATACAGGGGGTGCCTGCAATTACAAACCATCATATGCCTATATCCACAAGAATTATACACATGAATACAAATAAAAGCGATTTGGATATATGAT
>JBBJMN010000153.1:0-3861 GCA_037720485.1 Candidatus Nitrosocosmicus sp. | reverse complement strand
GGCATTTCAGTATCAAAAAAAAATGAAATAAATATTTTAGACAGTAACAAAGAAAATAACTAATTCTCATATAAAGCAATTTTATGTTTATTGTTTCCTAAATATTAATTGATTTGTTTTACAAGAATTAAAATTAGATATATACCATTACCTAACTAGGATATCATCATCATTTACCATCCCAAACTAGATATCGAATTAATCAAATATGCAAAAATACAACCATGTTACACAATAATACGTTAATAAAATACAGTTCTTTTTTTAGGATATCTATTAAAAAAAAGTATCGCCTAAATCAATCAACACATCCGAATCGACAGGATATGCAATACATAATTCAATGGCAGCACATTAATCATATGATGACAACTATGACTAGCAATAGAAAGTTAAGTTACGAAATACAGGCATTGAAAAGCACGAAGTAACCATTTTTTTAACTTTAATAAACATTGCAAACACACAGGTCTTTATTTAAAAAAAACTATGACAGGACGCCAATTTGATTGTTTGTTTTTGTCCCATTGTTATGTTATGAATGTATTTTGCCATTATCTTTAGGGCTTCCATTATAATGGCATGAACTAAAGTATTATTTTATCCAATAATATATAATAAACACATTACATACAGTATAGCAGTAAAATAATCTTGCAAAATTGGGACGATGAATTTAAAGAGATTATGCAGAGAAAAATGAAAACATATAGAGAAAGAAGGAACAACAACGAATCAAACTCCATGTTAAATAAAGAAAGATATCCCAATGCACCTATCACGTTAACTGATTTTAATTTCAATGAATCTGTTCACAAATATCCTTTACTAATTGTGGACTTTTGGGCAGCATGGTGTGGTCCTTGTAGGATGGTCTCCCCAGTCATTGATCAATTATCAAGTGAGCTTGCAGGTAAAGCAGTGTTTGGAAAACTAAATGTGGATGACAATACAAACACATCCAATGTACTTGGGATACAAAGCATTCCTACAATAGTTGTATTTAAAGATGGCCAAGCAGTAGACAGGATTATTGGTGCAATGACAAAATCACAGCTGATCTCCAAAATTATCCCCCATATTTAAAAAATGGCTAGACCCCAATTCAAAAGGGTTTGATAAAGAAAATTTCAAATAAACGTAACGTTATCTTTATTTTTGGATTAAAACAGTCAGTAATTCCAATTTGTACTTTTATTCAAAATAGGGAACAGAGCTTTATCAAATATATTTATCCACATGAAAAGAATCAGTTCTCTAAAAAACAATAATTTTCAGAACAAACAATATCAATGTGCTGAAAATAGTTCCGAGGCTCAATATCTTTAAGCATTTCTCATAAAGTTGAGTTTTCTCCAAGTTTATTTTTTTTCTTTTATATGTTTTATAGGGGCGAGAAAGTCTTATTTCCAAATAACTTAGTGTAAAAGGAATAATAGACAACAACAAAGCAGAATCCGCAATAGAGTTGGTCTGAATTACAAATCCAGCAGCAAAAGGTAACATACCCCATGAGATAGAAAACCAAAAATCACTATGGAAAAAACCACTGAGTATTTCAAAGTTATAAGCAAATAAGAAAAAACTTTCAAGAATGCAAATTATTAAAAGCAAGGGAGTAAAATAAATTATATAATAAAATGCCAATAGATAAGAAAAAAACAAACAAATCACTATCAGAATCCAACTTTGTTTTTTAGAAAACAACATCCCCCAAGGCTTTATCATTTTAGATCCGATATTGTCCGCAAGATGCGCAGCAATTCCCAATGAAATAAAATAAATCACAGAAATAGCAAACAGTCTCTCCATATTCAAATAATGAGACATCAATCCACCCAAAACGACAAATGATACGCACATTCCCGTATACGGTAAAAACAACATACCGATGAAAATTCTAAATTTAACAGGGCCAAATTTCGGAACATACCACTCATTGATTCTAGAGTCGTTGTTCATGGTTTTTTTGCCGACATTATTGCAGCTGTTTCAAATGTAAGTGACTCGGATGTAATATTTGTAAATCCTTTGTTAAATAAAATTTCGGGCAAGGTGTTATACCAACCAGATGTCACGATAAAGGAATCCAGTTTATTAAAAACATCATTCCAACTTTTTAGATACCTGCCCGCCTGTTTAAGTATCTTAAAGTAAAATATCCATAGTTTTCGAAAAACCGCCCTATTGGGAAAAATAAAATCATGAAAGATAACTTTACCCCCACATTTAAGCACCCGAAAGCACTCATCAACAAGATGAATTAAATTAGCATATTTAGGCAGATATGAGCTAACAACATAATCAAAATAATTGTTTTTAAAAGGTAAAACTTCGGCTACCCCGTTAATGCAAAATAATTCATGTCTCTTTTTTTTTAATACTTTAAGATACCCATAAGTTAAATCCACCCCAAAGGTGTCATTTCCGTTGTCCTGTAACAATGATGAGAGAATTCCCGTACCACAAGCTAAATCCAAAACTAATCCTTTTGGGGATACCATTTTAAGGATTTTTTTCTTCCAATGGTGATCTTGACCAAACGTTGTGAATTTAACTATATTATCATAACTGGAAGCATTAAGTTCATTGAAAAACCCTTTGGCATACAAATACCCAGTCTCCTTCTCCATGGCCAATAGTAATTACATACTTTAAAATAAAAATTTTTAACCTAATGATATTTTATTTTAAGAAAAACCAACATGTTCAATAATAATTATGGTGTCAAAAACCAAAATCATATTATTAAATAATAGATAAACCTGTTTTTACGCACAATTAACTTTTTTATTTGACATTCACGTTATCCCTATATACACCCATAGAAAAAGGAATAAAAAACACTCAAGATAATCCAGAGGACAAAGATGTGTCTATTTCAGGTCAAATATTGTTATAATTGTTGTTGTCAAGGCATATTCCCATAGTAATCAATATAAATTCAATATCTAGCTTTTTTTTATGGTTTTTCTTGTCAATAAAATTTAATTGCAAGCATATAACAAATATCAATAGAATGGGACGCTGGGATGATGATAGACAGCCTAGAAGGGATGATGATAGACAGTCTAGAAAAAACAGGAACTTGCCAAAATTAATCAAAAAAATAATTTATCTTGGCTTCATCATAGTAGCGGTGGTGGTATTAGCAGTGTTTATACCCAGAGCTGGTTTAAACATAGAAGTAATTCACAGAACAGGTGATATAGAGACCACAAGTACTAAAATAAGCAACAATAACTTCTATCCCCTACAGAATGTCACAATCCAATTTGACAATGGAAAAGTACAGGGAATTGGGGATCTTGGCCCTTTTGCCACCATAATGATTTCACCGGAAACTCAAAACACCAATTTTGAAAGGATAATTGTAAAAGCCAATAATGGTCAAATAGAATCAATCAAAAACAGATAGAGGCATTTAATTTATCTTATCTTTAAATTCGCATCTTTTTGTATACCAATATTTACCTCCAGATGATATAGCATCTGGGTGGTAATAACACACTAAAAGTTATGAAAGAATAAGTGTAGTTACTTTATAGGGATTTTTATTTTATCTTAGACTTACCTCAAGGACAAATTATGAGCACCATGACAATGACAAAATACATTTGTATAATAACATATATTGTTTACGCATTTAGATATCAATATCAATTATAGCTAAGACAAGCAATAGATACATCTCCCCAATCATAAAAAAATAACACCTTTTGCCCCAATTACATAATAGAAAAAAATGAAAACAACAAATTAAATGTTTTATTGCATTTAGCATAGTCCATAGCTCTGTTTGTATTATAATAGATTCCACCATTACAAATAACATCACTTGTTATGTCAAGTTAACATTAT
>JBBJMN010000049.1:0-14751 GCA_037720485.1 Candidatus Nitrosocosmicus sp. | reverse complement strand
GTGTAAAAACTTTCTAACGGATTGCGTTGAATTATGCGTTGGGACGTTATATGACATTTAAATAGGGATCAGGTGTAGATATACTTAAGGTAAATTATTAAACATTTGATACTCCATGTACTACAGGCATTCTTCAGCAGAAATGTAACACCTTTGTAATACCATGAAGTTGTATATATTTAGTTATAAGGCCTTCAAATCGACTTAGTTTTTCCACAGGAAGTTTATAATTCTCTGCAGCGTTTATGTACAAGATGATGAGTTCTCTTTATTTGGTCTATACAAACAAGACAGACCATTTTATTTCTCTATTTGCATTTTATTATAAACAGATCAAATAAAAGAAATGCGTTTTGTTTGTGGCTTTTGATTTGGTTTACCGAAAGACTTGCTGATGGATATACAAAATAATGTGTCAGCAAAATGCGTTTTAGTTCAAAATTATAATGCTATGGATTGGTTTTACCAAAAAAAATGGCCTGTTTTGTTGTTAGTCATTTTGTTATGTTGTTCATCCAGCCAAACTTTCTAAATAGCCATATCATTATGATGGCCGAACCTATTGATATCGTTGTTATCATTGTGAGTGGCACATAATCAAATATTGTGTCACTTGAGTTTACGCTTCCAGGAATAATTATGTTCATACCAAAAAATGTCCCTAACACTGTAATTGGGATGGACAGGGTAAACAGCATTGTTAAAAAACTCAGAATTTTGTTAGTTTTTTCACTGCTTAGCATAAAATCGGTGTCTTTGTAAATTTCGATGGTTTCTTTGGATTCATCTAGGGCTTCGAGTACTTTGAAAATATGATCATTTACGTCTTCAAAATAGGATATCAGATCCTCTTCCTCAACACTGCTTGAGAACTTTTTAACATCCCTTGAAATTATCTCTGACATGATTCTCTTTAGCGGTAGTACTACACGACGCAAGGTGGTTATTTCCCTTCTCAATATTGTTATTTCTTTTGCAACTGCTACCTTATCGTCAAAAACTGCGTCCTCTATGTCGTCGAGATTTCCTATTATCTTCATTAGAATGTGAAGCAAGTCATCGACAAGGGTATCTAAAATACTGTGCAAAAGATAACCCGGTGAGTTGCCCATTATGTTTTGTTTATTTTTGTGCTCGTCATATTTACACGATTGAAAGAGTTCGACTAATGGTTTTAAATCTCCTTGATGTATGGTTATAAGATAGTTTTTTCCTATAAACAGCGATAGTTGGCTAAACCTCTGGAATACTTTTTCTTTTCGCGTGGTGGGGAATTGAAGAATTATAAAGATGTGATCCTCATATCTGTCAATTTTTGGTAGCTGGTTTTTAGATAAGCAATCTTCAATGTTTAACTCATGAAGGGTGTACTTTGGTGATATAATGTCCAATTTGTCCCTGGTGGGTTTCTCAATATTCACCCAGGATAGTTTGTCATTTTGGACTGTTTCCAGTCCTTGAATGTGATTTGGTAAATGCATTGCTCATAACCCTTTATAAAAATTATACAGCTATTGTTGTCTCTTATTAACTTAACTTGTTGCTATTGAATTGGTTTGTGTATATGATTTTACCCATAATATGTTGTTTGATATGTGAAATCTGCATGTTTTTGCTTAATTTGGGGCACCTTGATTTTATCATCACTGGCAAAAATGGTTCTAACTATGCCAACTGATTTATTATATAAAACCAAAAAAAACATTTCAACCAACTATTATAAAATTTTAAAGTCATCTTGTCATATGTTTTTTGGAATCTACCTGAAATGCTAATTGCGCGTTATTGTCTTCATCTTAGCATAAACGGTTTTAATTATATGGCAGGAAAACCTTTATTCATTATCTATAAGCCTTTGCTGTTTTGCATTTGATCTTTGGCCATTGAAATGCACTCTAACTCTAACGCTTATTCAATTTCTGTTGCATATAGGGGCAGATAGATGTGCTAAATGCAATGCTGATGTTTGTTGGATGCTTTATTATTGCATGGGTATTGCGTTGTGTGTATCTCTATTCCTTTTGCTTTTGCGCTGAATATGAGACATTATCAGTTTGGTGCTAGCATATTGCCTATTTTTTCTATCAGTAGGGGGACATTATGCCCTGTTTTTGAGGAGATTGAAACTATTTGATTCATTTCTGGTTGGATGTTTAGCTCTTTTAACTTGTCCTCAATTTCTGCAGGTTTTACCAGGTCGATTTTATTTAGGACCAGTATCAGTTTGCTGTTTGGGACTTCCAACCTGGATAGTGTTTCGAGTGAACTCTTTAGTTTTTTCCCAATGGATACAGTATCTTCACTGAAATCTATGACCAGTAAAATCACATCTGCAAAATTCAATTCAGATAGTGTTGATTTGAATGCTTCTATCATGTATGGCGGCAGTTTGCTTATGAAGCCTATTGTATCTGTGAATAGGGCCTTTTTGTCGTTTACCTTGGATGCCCTTGTATAAGTCGTTAAAGTGGTAAACAATTGCCGACTTGTTTCCTTTTTTTCATTTGTTATCAAATTGAATAATGATGTTTTTCCTGCAGATGTGTAGCCCGTTAGCGATATCAAAGGCATGTTTTCGTTTGACCTTTGTGTTCTGTGCAATTCCCTTTTTTTTTCCTCAACCAACAGCTTTTTCTTTAGGACAGCAGCTCTTCTTTTGATGTTTAATATTTCTATGTCCTCGTTATATCGGCCAACTCCCAAAAACCCTGGCTGCTCCTCTCCTCCACCTTTGGATAGGCGTACTTTTTCCTTAACTCTTACAATATCGTACTTTAATTGAGCCAGTTTTACCTGAATTTTTGATTCATTAGTTACTGCCCTGTTTAAAAAAATCTCCAAAATCAGCTTCTCTCTGTCTATTACCTCAATATTGCATAGTTTTGAGAGATTGTACTGTTGGCTTGGTTTCATTACCTCGTCAAAAATTATGACATTTGGTTTTAACTCCATGATTTTTTCTCTAACGTTCTCGGCTTTGCCTTGTCCAATGCCAAATTTTGATCTTGTGATGTGCTTTTGGCAAACGGTGTCTAGAATTGAGTAACCTATTGACTCTGCAAGTGATTTGGCTTCTGTAATGGAGAATTCATTAGGGTATGTAATTAAAAGTGCTTTCTTTTCAGATAATTGCATTGGATTTGCTTTATATTCTTCTGTAAGTAATTTAAACTATCTTCAGCAGCAAAATAAAGCCGGTGAGAAATGCGTTTATTTTAGTTTTTGTGGTAAAGTTAAATAATTTGTCTTGGCTATACTCATTGTTTGCAAATAATCTTAAGAAGTGTAAACGGATATTCAATAAGAAGATGCAGTTATGATGATTTAAAATCAGTTATTGATATTAACGAAAAAACCTTGCCCGAACACTATACCCAATACTTTTTTGAATCTTTGCTTCGTGAAATACCTGAATCCTTTATTGTGGCTGAATCTGAAAATGAAATAGTTGGGTACATTATGTGCAAGCTGGAGTTTGGATTCTCTAACTTCAGAAAATTGGGATTTGTAAAAAAAGGGCATGTTGTTTCGATTTCCCTTTTGGAGCAACATAGGGGAAAGAAAATAGGCGAGGCATTGATGCTCGAGGGGATTAATGGAGTTGCCTCACGGAAAGGCGATGAGATTTATTTGGAGGTCAGAACAAGCAATTTGCCCGCAATATCACTATATGAGAAACTTGGCTTTCAGACAAAGTCGGTATTAAAATCATACTATAGGGATGGAGAGGATGCCAACCTGATGGCTTTGGAGCTGTCTTAGTTTGAATGTTTTCTGATATCTTTTTCAACTATAAATAATAAAAATAAATATTTGGCTGCTGTTAGTGGATTGATGTATGAATATCTTTGAGCCTTCTACCTTTTTGGCAGTGTTTCCATATGTGTTTATTTCAGGGTTTCCTATATTTGGGATTATATTGGTAACCTACTGGCTTGTCAAGGACAAAAGGTCATCAAAAACAAAAAAAAATTAGTCTTCTTTTACTATTGCATTGGTTTTATGTCTCCTCAGGATGGGATTGTTTGTGTTAGTTTCAAGTAAATTTCCGGTTTACCTATCGTTTTTGTTTTATTGCAGGTCACAACTGGATTAGTAATTAGTTTATGAAACATCTCAAATTTTTTTTGTATAAAACGCATAAATGCAGAAAGTAAAAAAAGGCGACAGCAAACATCAGATTGTGTGTCAACCTCTTTAACTTCTTTTTGACAATAATCCAAAATTCAGCTTATTAGTGGAGAGGTGTATTATATTGAAAGGCAAAACCTATCCATACCAAGAAAAACAAAACAAAACAAAGAATATTTTGTACTGTTATCTTTAAAGGGTATTTTGTACAATGGGCTATTTAGTTGGATATGGTGGGCAAATATGCTCTTATGCCTTCATCTAAACTTGCCGTAGTTGGGTGATGATATGTTTAATTCCAGAAGCACAACAAACTCGAGTACAGATCAATATTGTTGTTGCCACGTGAAGAACATTAGCAATAACATTCTAATGTGTGTATTTACACCTGCCATGACCTTTGTGTTTATCATTATGCAATACCTTGCCTGTATCCATTTTTCGGTCAATATGCCATTTAATTCTACTGTTTGGTAAAGAATTAAACGGATTGGAAATTGTCTCTTGATTTGTATTTACTTCTCATTACCGTTTTGACTGTACACATGATGATTATTGTTTCCCATTTTAGGGATGATGATAGATCCTAATAAATGATGATACACCAACTAAAATAATATGTGTATGTTTTCAGCAATAAGGGAAAAAATGAAGGTATGGCAAATGTCTTAAAGAGTGCCAATGCTTTATCACTTTCCTCTTCAAAACATCTCCAATTGTTTTTGATCGTTGCAATGCTCTATCTCTATCTTTTGCGGTATTGGCTGATTTTACTGCGTTGGGTAAAAATGTTGCCCTTGCACAGGGTGAGCAAAACCAATCCGCTATGGTTAACTGCGTTGCCCTTCCAGCTAATATAAGTGACAATGTAGTTGCTATACAAAACCCAAACAAAGATGTGTGTGATGTGCTGATTATGAGGGAAGCCCCACAAATCACTGGACACAATGGCACTCTCCTCAACAAATTTTTGGTGGCAAATTCGTTAATTGAGGTGACGCCTGCACCCGCTAATATGTCTGTGATGGGTAACGCAATAACATCACCAATGGTGGTTGTAATGGGGGAATTTGCATTACTGCAACCAGAACTCAAACCCATGCTTTTGGCCATTTCCAAAGCCAATTGGAATGTAACTGCAGTACATAACCATCCGATTCTTGAAACTCCGCCTATGATATTTGTGCACTGGGATGCATTAGGGGACTTGAATACTCTTACTGGCCAAATAAAACAGGTAGTGGCCCAAAACGAAATGATGCAGCAACAGTACCAGTCACAGGTAAACAATACGGAAGCATCTGGTAACCCATTGTCTTCAATTGGTGAACAATTGGGAGGTGCAATTGGAATAGGTAAATAGAAAACACCCAATGGAAGGCAAACATGGTTTACCTCCATTTTTTCTTCTTACTTGAAACGATTTTAATTCTACTTAAAACCATTATAAAACAAATAATAACTTTCAATTACCTATAATTTTATTTAAAAATGATATTTGCTAATTACCAATTGTAATTCTTATTGAAAGTAATGCGATAATGGAATGACAAGAATACAAAATTGGTTATCGCAGAGAAATTAAAATAGAGTGTATCTATCTATTAATTTGGAGCCAAAATATTTTGTTATTTCCTTGCAAAGTAAAACAAATTTTGGATTTTGGATGGAGTTGCCTTTTTACTCGTTAATAGTTGTCAATTTGAAATTAATCACAACAATATGATGTAATTTTATGTCGAGTTTTATGACTATGTAGTTTGCTCTTCGTCTCCATATAATATTGTGGCACTATACTCTGGACGATTTTGATTATGGTCCCAAACAGAATTATAATATAACTCCAGCAAATCATATCCCTTGCTACCTATCTCCTTTAAAAATTCATTTACCATATTATCAAGGTCAACATGGCGATTGTGTTCAAAAGTCTTGACTTGTTGCATTTCCTATTGTGTGATATGGTCTGTTATATTTTATACTTAACTTTTGCTAATTTCCAAAACAAAATGCTAATGCGTTCTTAATCCTTTAGCTTTGTTCTTTTATAATCCATATTCTTGATGCCAATAGGAGTTTTAATACAAATTACACGGTCTTTCTTTGTAACGGGATGAATATGATTTACCTTTACAGTTTATCCTGAAACCTTGTGGAGTATGTGATCCTTTATCCTTTTTTATTTTGTGGAACCTGAAACTTTTTGACATGTTAGCAACTACCTTTATGTACTCACAGTATAACTGTGTAAACATACTTAATTATTCAAAATGTGTTATTTTATTTTGGGGCTTGTCCAGGCATATCCTATAAAATATGATTAGTTATCATGTGCCTCCTACATCAATTAATTTACTATTCTGGTTTCCAAAACTCCATCGGGTTTATTGTTTAAATTCTGGACCGTTTCAAAGAGCCTGTCATAAAGTAAATCTGCTGTTTGAAGCATGGTTTTGTAGTGTGTGTCTATATAATTTCTATAGTATGGTTATTGATTGGATACATCATATTATGATACTATTTAATTGAGGTCTTTTCCTAACTTTTTCTGGGTGGGAGTTCCTGAATTTCAACTGAATTGCATCTGCTACACTGAATTTTCTCATTTATTGACAAATAATTGATATAGTAACATTTTTTGCATTGTTTTCTATCAAATACCGAGTAAAGTTTAATATTATTTACGTCTTTTTCAAACTTTATTACATTTTTTGAATGCAAATTTGCTAAAACAGTATTCAACAGGTCCGAAATCTTATCATAATCGTAATTCCTGTACCTTAAATAATTTTTTAACAAAGTATTGATAATGTTTTCTCTATTAAAACAGTCAATAACTTTTTGGCTATTGTTAACATTGGATCTAAAAAAAAGATCTCTAAGGTACCATTCAAACTCTTTTAACACTATTTCCGAAGACACGTTAATTGTTATTACAATTGTCGTGTATTGAATTTTATTTAAATGTTTAAGCATGGTATGCGTGATGTCTGCCAGTACCGCATACATTTTGATAGAAACATAAAAGGTGAAAGAATTTTCATATTGCTTGTACATCAATCTACTAGCAACAAGAGTTACTTGATGGCTAATCCCTTTTGTATGGGCTATAACAATGAATTAAAAAAAATTGTTATATTGTTATGCTATAACTTGCAAATTTTATGAACATTAATAATGTTAACATTTCTGTTTTTCCTTATACCGCATTTACAATTGTAAAGCCTGGTTATTATATATGTAATGTTTGTTATAACTGATATGGCAAAAGACCCAATTTGTGGAATGTTTGTAGAGGAAAACGAAAGTACTCTTCATTACACCAAAGATGGAATAACCTATTATTTTTGCGCTACCCAATGCCTAAATGAGTTTATTGAGCCAGAGAAGGCGTTAAGAAAACTGAAAAAACATGTTGCTATAAGCGTTGCACTGACCATACCAATTGTTATGCTTAGCCTTCCGCATATGGTTCCGCAGTTAAACCATCTTTTTCCAATGGAGTTGATGGAATACACAAATTACATCCTTTTGGCTCTGGCGACCCCAATCCAGTTTTGGATTGGCTTGCGCTTTTACAGGGGATTTTGGGATGGCGTCAAAGCCAGGGCATCTAACATGGATACGCTAATAGCCATAGGGACAACAGCTGCATATGTTTACAGCGCAGTAGTAACTATCGCTCCTGGATATTTCCCATTCACCGCCGTTTATTTTGAAACCGCTGCAATAATAATCACACTCATATTAACAGGGAGACTGCTTGAAACAAAGACAAAGGAAAAGGCCTCAAATGCTGTAAGGAAGTTGCTTGACCTAAAGCCAAGCACTGCCCGGGTAATCAGACCTTTGATAAAAGGGAGGGGGGATTCAGCGATAAACAATGAAAATAAAGGCAATATTGATGCTGGCGTATCCAAATTAAAGTTAATATCAAAAGAAATTAGAGAAACCGAGATTCCAGTGGAGCAAATAGTTGAGGGGGATTTGATGGTGATAAGGCCCGGAGAGAGAATCCCCACAGATGGCATAATAATGGATGGCAACTCATACATTGATGAATCTTCGTTAACAGGGGAAAGCATCCCGGTGGACAAGGCAAAGGGGGATGAGGTAATAGGTGCTACCATAAACAAAAACGGCCTTCTCAAGGTCAAGGCAACAAAAGTAGGGCAAGACACTGTCTTATCTCAGATAATCACTCTAGTGGAAGAAGCTAAAACCGGTAAAGCAAAACTCGAGAAAATGGTTGATCAGGTTGCAAAATACTTTGTCCCCGCCATTGTTGCAATCGCGATAGGCGTGTTTTTGGGGTGGTACTTTATTGGAAACGCTGGATTGACATATTCGATTCTGGCATTTGTTTCGGTCATCATAATAGCGTGTCCTTGTGCCCTTGGGTTAGCTACACCTGCTGCATTGATGATGGGGGCCGGAAAGGGTGCAGAAAATGGAGTTTTGTACAAGGGTGGTGAGCACATAGAAATAGCCAACAAGGTCAATACAATTGTATTTGATAAAACAGGAACCTTGACTGTCGGGAAACCATCGGTGACAGATATAGTATTGTTAAAAAAAGATATTGATGAAAAAGAACTGCTTCGACTCGCAGCAACGGCCGAGTCAGGCTCGGAACACCCGTTAGCCAAGGCTGTAATAAATAGGGCAAAACAAAGTAACATCTCAACTGCTAACCCCGATTCCTTTGAGGCAATTTCAGGCCAGGGTCTTAAAGCCATTTATTCGAATCACAGCATTATGATTGGAAACAGAAAAATGATGGAGGATAACCGGATTCCAATACCCGAAATTGTGGATGAAAAACTCTCTGTATTTGAGCAAGAGGGCAAAACGGCAGTGTTGGTTGCGATAGACAATAACCTATCGGGAATTATGGCCATATCCGACACCATAAAAGAGGGCGCTAAAGATGTAGTCAAATCCCTGAAAAACAAGCGGATTGAAGTAATAATGCTCACAGGCGATAACCAGAGAACCGCAAATGCCGTTGCCTCAAAGATTGGCATTGATAGGGTTTTAGCACAAGTACTGCCACATCAAAAAGAAGAGGTCATTTCTAAACTAAAGGCACAGGAAAGCAGTAGGGTTGTTGCAATGGTTGGGGATGGCATCAATGACGCACCGGCACTAGCTAGGGCAGATTTAGGAATAGCGATAGGATCCGGGACAGATGTCGCAAAGGAAACAGGGGGAATAATACTGATCAAGGATGACATAAGGGATGTTGTTACCGCGCTTGATTTGGGAAAGAAAACCGTATCCAAGATAAAGCAAAACCTGTTTTGGGCATTTGCTTACAATACCGGTTTGATACCTATCGCAGCAGGTGCGCTAGTTCCCCTTTTGGGATTAGGGGTGTTTGGATGGCTTCCAATCCTTGCTGGAGTAGCAATGGCGATGAGCTCTGTAACGGTAGTAACAAATTCTTTGCTTTTGGGACGATACAAACCAAAAAAACACATCACTACCTGATTTTCCCATCCCGGTTTAGCTAAATCAATCTAGTTG
Organism: Candidatus Nitrosocosmicus sp.; assembly: GCA_037720485.1. Taxonomy (GTDB): domain Archaea; phylum Thermoproteota; class Nitrososphaeria; order Nitrososphaerales; family Nitrososphaeraceae; genus Nitrosocosmicus. The sequence continues at coordinate 5,091 of JBBJMN010000049.1, read as the reverse complement.
CCTTAAAATCATTCCAACAAATGAAACAAGTCTGTTAAAGTAAAAAAAAGGCTCATTCTTTTATCTACTTTCCATTTGGTTTATCAATTTCTATAATGGGCCGTATTCAACATTTTTGAGTGGATTTTATACTCAAAGGAAAATCGCATTAGTTTCAAGGACTTTACAGATGGGGTAAATGCCATAAATTTAAATGATTTAAGGTCGGAAAGCAAAGGATTGGAAGTAGTAGGCATATTTGCTGCGAAATAAACCCCTATTCCCTACTTTAGGAATCAAAAATATCAAAAAACAAACAAACTATTGGTTAACAATACCAGATTGCCTTAGACCAAGAATACCTAAGAAATACCTCTACTGTGCTTTTTTTTATTGTATCCGCTTAATTTCCTGTTGCAAGTATATTAAAGGCTCATGTGCAATAAATGATGAGAGGGATACTGTATCTTCTAAAAACCTTTTACCTCCCCCTAACAAGAGGTTTTTTTGCCTGTCTATTTATTTTCAATTGCCTTGTGATCAAGTGACGCAGAGTTGATGCAATATCTCAGTCCAGTGGGCTTTGGACCATCCTCAAATAAATGGCCAAGATGTGAACCACACCTGTCACAATTAACCTCAATGCGTCTCATAAAATAACTGTCATCCATTTCTTCTTTGATGTTTTCCTTTTTAAGCGGGGCATAAAAACTTGGCCATCCGGTGCCAGAATCAAACTTTGCGTCAGAGCTAAACAAATCATTACCACAAACAACACACCTGTATGTTCCAGGCTCTTTGTAGTTGTTATACTTGCCTGTAAAAGCCATTTCTGTGCCTTTGTTGACACATATATCATACTGCTCTGGAGTGAGCTTTTGCCTTAGTTCCTCTTTGGATATTTTTTTGGGCACTTCTGAAGTCATGCTTTATGATATTGCGCAAAAACGGATTATAAGTTTAATCGTATAACTAGGAACTGCTACTAATAACCTCATTTTGCAATTAAAATTTATGCAAAAGTATGAAGCAAAATAATAGGTTTTTACATATCAAACAACTTTACAAACAGATATTGCACCTCATTACCTCATTATATAGTATGGATGGATATTCATACCACTCAGCGTCTGGCATTGTGTATGTGAAAGCAACATATGATTGATTAACAGGTCAACTATGATACATTTTGAAACAACTGCAGATGGTGTGCGAAAGGTAGGCTGGGTACGTAAGAAACTCTTTTTTACCTGTGTGCAATTGATGACTTATGAAAACCATTAGTGCCTCACCGGAGATTCCTGGCATGACCGGAGAAGAGGCAGAGAGGTTCCTTGAAAGTAAATTGAACTTGCAGTTGGCCACTAACGATGAACAGTGTAATCCGAATATCCAACCCGTCTGGTTTTATTATGATAAAGATGTAGAAAAACTCTCGATAACCACTTCAAAATCCGCCAAGAAAACTAAAAACCTTCGAAATAGACCAAATGTTTATTTTTCCATAGATGATGAGAACCAGCCGTACAAGGGAGTTAAAGGCAGAGGTGTTGCCACCATAATAGAAGACCCAAAAAGAATTGTTCCGCAAGGGGATAAAATTAGTTTGAAATACCTTGGAACCCTTGACCATCCAATAGCGAAAATGATATCAGACCTCTCAAAGAAGGGGGAAGTTGTACTTGTTGAAATTATTCCAAAGTTCTTTTCTACATGGGATTATGGTAAAATGCAGCTATGAATTATTCATAACAAAGTTGTCCTCCATTTTTGGAGTGATCAGTCCAAACCACACGACCAATGGGTAATGGAAGCAGCAATATCGGGAAATAAGGTACTGGACCATCAAATGAAGATTGCAGCAGGCAACCCGTACAGTTGTGAATGGAATCTCGTCAGAGAATGTCTCAGTGGTAGCGGTTGCACACTTGGATGAGGGCAGAATCGCCGAGGAGGGCGCGCATCTATCAGAACCAATCTTGATGGGCTAGGGTTTGAAACCATAAATGTGCAATAGAAACAGGTGAAAAGAAAGAAGAATGTTTTTTCCTTTCTCTGATTTTAGCAAAAGGCCATAATAAGGTGTCCATTCATTTGTGATTCTTCTTGTGGTTACGGGCACTTTCAGCCTCGGCGAGTTTAATTTTTCATTTGTTCTCCTGAAGACATCTGATCTGGGAACAGGCCAAAGAGTCATACCATAGCAACGCAGTAATCAATGTAGCCCATACAATAATTGGAATTCCCGCAGGCATATTGGCAGACAGAATCGGTAAAGAAAAGGTTCTTACAACGGGATACGCCGTTTTTGCAGTCACATCTGTATTAATGGCATTATCTGCTGACAACTCTTTTTATGCGTATATTTTGGCATTGGCGTTTGGGCTATACATTGGGATTTCGGAAACGGTGCAAAGGGGCATCATACCAAAATATGTGCCTGCAGAGTTGCGTGGGACTGCTTATGGGATATACAACCTTGTAACGGGAGTGTGCTTTTTTGCCAGTAACATCACTTTTGGGTACATTTGGGATATCTATGGCATTAATCTGGCTGTGCTTTTTAGCCTGTGCTTTTCCTTTAGTTCAATTGCGGGAATGGGCATATTCATAAAATCTTACTCAAACATTAAACCGATTTAAGGACCTTTTATTTTTTAATTTGGTAACCGTAATGTTTTACAGTCCAGAAAAGACTTGATGACGTTATATAACCTTAATATTCTTATGTTTTTGAATCCTTTGTTGGATGATAACCTTCTATTTGGATGGTTGTGTGAGATATTTTGAATCTTTTTTCGAGTACTGCATTAATGTCCTGCAAAATCCTATTTGAGCTTTCCATATCCATTACCACAACATGGGCGGATAATGCATTCAATCCGGATGTAATGCACCATATGTGCAGTTCAAATATTCCGGTAACTCCCCTTATTTGCAAAATTGATTTTTGAATCTCTTCATAAGATAGGTTTGATGGTGTTCCCTCCATCAGTATGTTCATTGATTTTTTTATTATGGACAATGTGCGCGGAATCATAAATATGGCCAGACCTATGCTTATTATAGGATCAATAAGCCTAAAGTTGGTCAAATATATTATCAATGCAGCAACAATTACTCCGACTGAGCCAACACTATCACCTAATAACTCTAACCTAGCCCCATGTATGTTTAAATCCTCAATTTGGCCGTCTTGTTTTCTTTTGCCGGTTATTCTAAATAGGATATTTTTAACTCTGTATTGCATGTTTGAACCGTCCGTTTTCTTTCCAATCTCATGCTCATCGTGATTATCTAATTCGTCTCCATTGCGGTGGGGCGCTCCGTGGCTATGTGTGTGGACGTTTTTAAGATATATCATCCCAGCCATATTGACAACTAATCCTATGACAGCTACAACAAGCATGGGAATGCTTTGAATTTGGGTGGGTTCAAAAACACGCCTGTATGCCTCATAAATGATGAAAACGGATATCGACATTAAAATTACACCGTTGCCAAGCGAAGCCAATATTTCAGTTCTGTAAAAGCCAAAGGTGTGTCCGGGTGTTGCCGCTCTTTGACTGTACGTTGTTGCAAACAAGGCAAGGCCTATCCCAAAGGAGTCAGTAAACATATGGCCCGCATCGGCAAGTAGTGCAAGACTTCCTGAATAGAGTCCAGTTATGACCTCTATTATCAGGTAGGAAGAGACCAAAACAAGCACAACTTTTAATTTTTTTACCTTTATGGCAGTAGAAACCGGTGCTGTACTGTTGCTTGCCAATCCTAGTCTTTAAATAAAAATCATATTTTTTAAGATTTGTTATTAAATTGTCTGGGCTTATTTAACATACCATGGATAAAATACATGCTTAATATGCGACAGCAAATCAAAGTGATTCAAAGTTGTTTACTAATTCAAATAAATAACTTTTTTGTTCTATTGTTATAAACATATGGCATAAAGATTCGGTATCCAACAATACAGTTTATCCAATTTCCAATAGGTTTGATAGTTAATAATCAAATTGAGATATTGTAGTTTTCACATCTGTAAATCTTTTACCCTCTTATTTCCTTAATTTATAAACAAAAAATGTTCACATTGATTGCAACAATTATACATCGTGTAAATAGTTACAAAATTGTAAATTAACAAAAATTATGTCGATCTCTTTTTTTACCCTTTTACTTTGTTTTTTTGTAAGCAAACGCAATTTGTTAAATGCTTATATTGCCTATTAACGTATTAACATATCATTGAATAATGATGTGTCCATAAACATTCAAAAACTGTCCCTAAAGGCAAAGTTATTCAGGGGTTTGGCCGACAGTACCCGACTTTCTATTCTGGAGGCATTAAGGGATGGTGAAAAGAACACGAGTGAAATCGTAAAGAAAACCGCACATAACCAGTCAAATGTGTCCAATCATTTGGCATGTCTTTTGGACTGTGGGTTGGTAAAGAACAGAAGAGAGGGAAAAAACATCTATTACAAGATAAACAATGAAAAAGTATTAAGACTGCTTGAGGAAAGCGATGCGGTTTTATCTGAAATTGTGAGTGGCCTGTATCTTTGCGTAAACTATAATGATGAAACTGTAAAGGGAAAAAACGAAAATGAAGAAAATTAGCCTTTCAACCGACACCAACCTTGGCAACAATGAAAAAGACGATGATTTGGGGAATAAGAATGGGTGCCTGAGTAAAATAAACGAAGATGATGGCTGTGGTTGCTGCAGTGCACCTGATTTATCGTTTTTAAATACTCCATCTGCCCAATCAACAAATTCATTGGCAGAGCAATCAGTTTTGGAGGAACAGGAAAAAGAAAGGGAGAAAAGGGCGAAGAAAAAGGACAGAAAGGATAGACTTCTCATTCTGATGGGACTTGCGTTAACCATTCCTTTGGTCACAATAGAAATATTGGAATTCTACAATGTTGCAGGGGTTGGTGTTGTTGTCAGCACAGATTACCTTCTATTGGCTTTAGCCACCCCAATTCAAATATTGCTGGGAGGTCCGTTTTACAGGCGCTTTTTTGGATCCCTAAAGAGTAGAATTGGCTTTTCGGTGGACACATTGGTTGTGTTGAGCACATCCGTTGCGTATGCCTACAGCATAGT
>JBBJMN010000152.1:0-3957 GCA_037720485.1 Candidatus Nitrosocosmicus sp. | reverse complement strand
ACCAAAATTTTTATTGGATGATGAGCATAGAAACAATCTTCAAAAACTGCAGAATAAACTGGATATCCAAATTAATGGAACTGATAAGCACAGAATCGAATCCGATAGCATAGGTGAAATTAAGGTGCCTATTAACAGATATTGGGCAGCCCAGACCCAGCGATCTCTTCACCATTTTTCTATTGGTAATGATAGGATGCCCCTTGAGGTGATACACGCACTAGCGCTTGTTAAAAAGTGTGCAGCCATAGTAAATTCATCTCATAAAAAAAACGGCGATAACAGAGAATTGATTTCAAAAGATAAAGCAGATGCAATCATAAAGGCAGCGGATGAGGTAAAGTCCGGCGCCCTTGATGACCACTTTCCATTATACGTATGGCAGACCGGCTCTGGAACTCAAACAAACATGAATGTTAACGAAGTAATTGCCAACCGTGCAAAACAGATATCAGGCATGTTAATACATCCTAACGATGATGTAAACATGTCGCAATCTTCTAATGACGTATTTCCAACTGCAATGCACATTGCAGCAGTAATGTGCATTGCCGGCAGCAACACTAGCGGGGATCCATTAACATCATCAAATGGATCATCGGTGGCAACTCATCCAAATGATATTGATTCTAACAAACACACTAAAAATAAAATGCCTTTGCTCCATAGCATATCTAAATTACGTAACGCTTTAAATGAGAAATCCAACGAATTCAAAGATATTATAAAGGTTGGTCGCACACATCTGCAGGATGCTGTGCCTTTAACTTTCGGTCAAGAAATTTCAGGATGGGTAACTCAATTAGATTTGTGTTACAGATACATCGAACAAAGTTTGGATGGGTTATATGATCTTGCAATTGGAGGTACCGCAGTAGGCACCGGACTAGATACCTTTTCCACATTTGGTGAAGAAACGGCTCATCAGATTGCAAAGGAGACACACCTGCCTTTTCGCTCATCAGCTAACAAATTTGCGTCACTAGCAAGTCATGACCCAATAGTCCATATGAGTGGATCTTTAAAAACACTGGCCTGTGCGCTTATGAAGATTGCAAACGATATCCGCTGGTTGGCATCTGGTCCTCGATGTGGGATTGGGGAGATACGTATCCCACAAAAAGAGCCGGGTTCGTCAATAATGCCAGGTAAAGTCAACCCAACTCAATGCGAAGCAATGACTATGGTATGTTGCCAAGTAATAGGAAATGACATGGCGATAGGTATGGCGGGTTCCCAAGGCAACTTTGAGCTTAATGTGTTTAAGCCCGTCATCATATTCAACTTGCTACATTCAATACAGATCCTATCAGATGCATGCAATACATTCTGTGATTTTTGTGTCAAAGATATAGAGCACTCCGAAAAAGATAATAAGAAAAATCCAAAAGGTATAGAGCCAAATGTTGATCGTATGAATGAATTGGTTATGAATTCTCTAATGTTAGTAACAGCATTAAAATCAAAGATAGGATACGATAAGTCTGCAAAGATCGCCAAAAAAGCATATGAAGATGGAATAACACTTAGACAGGCAACCTTAGACCTAGGGTATCTATCGGGGGAGGAATACGATGCAAATGTGAATCCAAAGGATATGATAAATCCTAAAGCATAATCAAACACTAACAACTCATTTTTATAGACAATAAAGTATGAAATGTTTTACCAGGCAGTTGTAACTATTTAATTCATTTTAATCATTTCCTTTTCATTAATCCACAAAATTTACTAAATCTTAATTGAATCATCCCATAACTTCACAACCATACAAACATCAAAACAGAATCTTCGTGTTTATACACAATATAGAATGAATTTAAAAGAGAGAATAGGTATATACATCATTTATAGAAGACATATAAAACATAAACCTTTAAAATTTTAATAATTAAAAACAGTGAATATTAAATAAAGTAAAATCATATCAACGTTATCGATGTCTACAATATGTACCATTGTTAAAGTTCCCGGCATAGTTCCCCAAATCAAGCAAGCCAAAGCCAAAGGTTGTTGGGCGACTGTAACAACCATTTTGATTTCTTGGCTCGAACAAACAAGATACACGGTGGACGATATTGTTGACAGGCTTGGAGAAGAATTTTTGAGGATGTATAAAGATGAAACAGGCTTGCCCGCATCCAAGATAAACGATTGGCTGTATACAACGGGTTTTGTAATGGAATCACCCCAGCATTATTCGCAAGGCAAAATACATCAAATACTAAAAGATTTCGGCCCTATCGTTTTTACTACCTCAACAGATAAACAGAGTTTACATTTAACGCATGCAAGGGTAATAATAGGTATGCAAAACAGTGACGGACCAAACAACAACGGAGAATGCACAGTATCTAATTCGGATTCAACAGAAATTGTGGGAATAGACCCTGCAACTGGTTCTGTCATTACCTTGCCATTTTCTGTATTCTGCAAAGAGATAGACAATAAAAAACCAGACGACTGCGAACTGTTTGCACAAGTCATTCATCTAGCAACACAAAATATGTTCATAAATAATTTAAAAAAATAATATAGCGCAATTACTTAAATAGAATACGATACTAAAATATTATCACTTTGTAAATTCAGAGGTAACTATGAAATATAGAAAAAGAGTTTGGTCTGCCCTAAAAGAAGAAATTAAGTCTTTACAATTAGAGGTATAATATGTACGCACACTGAACAAAAAGATAAAAGTGCATACAGATTTGAGGAGAACGCCAAAAGAAAAGGGAAAGAGCATGAAAGATTTCATTTTCTTAAGAGCAACTACAAAGTTTGAAGAAAATTCATAAAATATAGGTAACAACGTTATCTCCATTAAAGGTAATAAATAATACAACTATTAAATTATAAATTTTATAATAACAGTTATTGTTTAGATAAGATTATGCATAAATCAAGTTCAAATGTTGATCGGGTTAAAGAGTTTTACTTACAATTTAAGAATCAGAACAAACAGTCGTATATGGATCTAATAGATGACAATGTCGAATGGGTAACCATGGAATACATGCCAAATGGCGGAAAATATATTGGAAAGTCAGATGTATTTGAGAAGTATTTTCATGCAATGCTTTCCAATTTTAAGGAATTTCACGCTATTGCGGATGAATATCTGGATATGGGAAACGATAACGTTTTAGTCCTTGGTAGTTACGCCGTCAAATCAAAAAAAAATACCCATGATATAAAAATACCGTTTGCTCACATATACAAGATAAGGAATAAAAAGATACACAAATTCAGACAGTATACTGACACTGCGAAATTTCACAAAATACTAACTTAATATGCCAAGCAATTTAACATCATTTAACATCATTATGGTAAATGGTTTAGCTCTATGCCAATGGCAGTATGGGACAATGTGACCGTTTGTTACTTTTTTCAATTCCAAGTAGGTTATTTTGCAACATAACGAATAAACTAAAAAGTTCTTTACCAATACAATGTCAGAATCACTGTAGATTTAGCATGTATGGGAGTCGGCAATCATATACATGTCAAGTATTTTATCTCAGTAGTTTCTTATGCAAAAGTTCCGAGCTAATCTCATTTGATGGCAATAGTTTGAATCACAGACCGCAAACAAATCACAAATATGCAAATGAATAGAAAATGTTTTTGGATATAATAGACATTTAAACATTTGTTTTATATTGCATTGGTAGATGAATTATTAGTTCAAACTAAATACATTCATCATTTTTTGATAAAAAAAGTTAATACAAATAAAATTAACCTAGCTAAATGCAACAAAACGTATTTTTTATTTTAATCTCCGATCTACCTTATTATGATACAAGAGTAATGTACTTTTGTATTGTTTGAGGATTTGAAACACTCAAGTTATAGAAAAGGCATGAGAATACGGATATAAAAATTTTTATATTTATAAATTAGTAGATATAAAAACAAAATTTAATTTTCCAAATTATGGTATTACATTAA
>JBBJMN010000048.1:0-14956 GCA_037720485.1 Candidatus Nitrosocosmicus sp. | reverse complement strand
AAGCCTTTCTCAAAAACTTTGACAACAAATTCTTAATTTGCTGTGATGTGTGTGAACCGGTCAAATTTAAGTTTGATATTATAGTTAGTAACCCACCCTATCTGCCGTCGGCAGGTGACAGGGACACAAAAGACAACACCATCTATGGCGGGCATACGGGAACAGAAACCACAATGAAAATCCTGCGCCTAATCAAATCAAATCTAACGGACGAAGGCAGGATAATATTTTTGAAGTCATCTTTGTCGGATGACGAAAAAATCAATCGGTTTGTTGATGGGAATTCCTTGAAAAAGAGCGTATTGGCAAGAAAAAAAGGATTTTATGAAAACCTTGAGGTGTGCGAAATAACAAAAAGATGATTAATAGAAATCTTCTATTATTTCTTTAGAAAAGCTGCAGATCTTTCTGCGATGGCATTGGTCATGCCAGATAGTGATGCTGTTCCGCCTAAATCATATGTAACGAATTTGTTTTCGTTTATTACCTGTTCTGTCCCTTTAAAAATTGCATCAGAGATGTGTTTTTCTCCCAGGTATTCTGCCATCCATGCTCCTGATAGAATTGTGGCTACGGGGTTAACCTTGTCTTGACCTGCATATTTTGGAGCACTGCCGTGCGCAGGTTCAAACATTGCGTATGAATCACCGTAATTACCAGAATATACATTTCCTATGGAGCCAACATGGCCTGACGCGCATTCGGAAACAATGTCCATGAATAAATTTGTGCTAAGCAGTATGCTGTTGTTAAACCGCTCTGGGTTTTTGACAAGCTGTTGGGTCATGTTGTCGATATAGTATTCCTCCACATCGATTTTCGGAAACATTTTTTGTGTTTCTACAACGGCATTCCAGAAAATTCCGTCGGTTTCTTTAAGGATGTTTCTTTTGGTAATTGCAAATACCTTTGTAAATCCTTTTTGTTGGGTTAGTTCAAATGCTTTTTTTGCAACGCGTCGGCACCCTTTTCCGGTTGTTTTTCTCACCGCTATTGCTGAGTCGTCACTTGTTTTAAATTCGATACCCGTATACAGACCCTCTGTTGCCTCTCGAACACAAATAAAATCCAGTTGTAATTTTGATGTGTTGTATGTTTTTATGGGTCGAATGTTGGCGTATAGCTCAAACTTTTGCCTTATGGTGACAGCGACACTTCTGGGCGCATTTGGGTTAGGCACGGTTGTTGTGGGGCCTTTAAAACAGGCGTCAGATGACTCGAGTATGCTCCACACCTCATCTGAAATATATGAATTTCCCCCATTTTTTTCCCACCACTCAGATCCTGCATCACAATTTAACAATTCAATATTGGAGTTGCATGACTCCAATACTCTTATCATGGAGTTTACTAGTTCGGGGCCTGTACCGTCTCCTTTTATTATCACTGCTTTCTTATTGCTCAATTAAACTCAAAAAATGTTTTTGTGTATTTAAATTTATTTTTTAGATTACTTTGAGGACAAATCAATCCTGCCAAAAAACGCATTGGAGAACGGGGGCATATCCGTCTGATTTACTATTTTTGTAAAGTTTCCCTCAACAGAATAATATGAATAATTCACATTAAACTTATCCAAATCTAGTGACCTGTTGATTAAATTTCCAGTTGAATTGTCGATTATGTCTATGGATTTATTGCCAGACGAGTAAACCTGCATTAAATCTGGCATGGACAGCTTTATTGGCCTTATATACTGTACATGCAATATGTCCCCCACCGAATCGGTATGAATGGCGTGCACACATTCTTTGCCCTTCTCTATTCCTTTACCCACTGTGTCCGGAAAGAGATATTGTCTGTTATCGACAAACAGCTGTACCCGAGGATAAACGTTGTATGGATCCAAATTATGTGCTTTTAAACACACGCTCAATACATTAGGTGGCGGGAAAAAATGCGTAATGACAAATCCAATTAAAACCGCCGCACCTATAACCCCTGGAAGAATAAGCATATCCTTTTTACCCATTTTTCTCTTGGGTCTTTCCTCTTTTATCTTTCTCTTTGGCACAAAAGCAATAATATGGTGATAATATAATATTCTTTAGAATATTTTAGTTTTTGGGGGAAAAAGAAAATAAATAATAAATGGGCAATAAATCCTAAGTGTTATACTGTTGCTTGAAGTAAATATAGATGGCGCAAGTAGGGGCAATCCAGGTCTGTCAGCAATAGGCATTATAGTGAAACAAAATGACATGACACTAATGGAGCATTGTGAGTATTTGGGTATCAGGACAAACAACCAGGCAGAATACGAATCCCTAAGGCGCGCATTAGAAATATGCAGCAAGATGGGTAAGGAGATAACGATATTTTCGGATAGCGAATTGTTGATTAATCAAAGAAACTCTAAATACAAATTAAGGAATCAGGATCTAAAGGCAATCTCACGAGACATTTCGGTATTGGAAAAAAACTTTGAAAAAATACTGTATAGACATGTCCCCCGGGAAAATAATAGTAAAGCCGATAAACTTGCAAACAGGGCACTAAATGAACACATTAAAAAAAACATGGAATTGGCAAAATAAGGATTTAATGTCGCCCTAGTTAAAAATCATAAAAAATGCCGGAAATAACACATTTGGGGCAACTGTTAAGAGAAACTGATGCGCTCACCAATACCATGTCAATACCGTTTTGAAAACAAAAAGAAAACGCCCCAGATACTTTTAGAAGACGCCAATAACCATATAGGATGATTATAACGAAATTAAAGTCATAAACATGCTATAATATTTCGCTGTTTTTTTTACTTGAATCGAACGTGCCAAAAAAGATGCGTTATGCCCCCAAGGGGTAAAAGAAATTGCAATGGTGTGGGGGGTGTTTAGTTGGGACTGGCAACATATGGGTTAAAACATGTAACAACGCTGATGAAATGACAATATTTGGACAACTCTACATTCTTATTTATATATATGTTAAAATACATGTGTGCAGCGATGAGGAATCAGAGTTAAACTGTAAAAAGACATGTAGAAAAGGCATTTGACTGAGCTGCTGCCTTATATCTATACTGATATAGAAGTTTCTTAAACAGCAAAACATGTTGCGCAGTAGGTGCAAAATCGTTAAATTGCATTTATCCTCCTTACTATCGTAAGGACATCTTCATCAACAACTTTGTGATCCAACCCGACTTTTTGGCCTGCGAACTTGACACTTTTGCCCCATATTTGGGCAAACTTGAAATCCCTTACCATATTTCTGTGGATTTTGCCGCAAATATTGTAAACCGTGCTCCCTCTTGGCATGATAAGGGGCTCCACATAATCTGCCTCTTTGCCCTTTGGTTTCATATAGATCCTGATAAAATCCAACTTGTTGTAGAGTTCCTGCTTAAGCAACTCAATATTTGTATCCGTGTCAGCTGACACGGATACAAATGGGACATTTAGCTTTGAAGTGACACTTTTTAGATATTCGGAGTCTACCAGATCTATTTTGTTCACTACTACCAAAAAAGGTATGTAGATGCGGTTGCCCGAAACCACGTCTATAAGCTGGTCTACTGTGAGCCCTTTTTCCCGTATTGTGATGCGCCCATTATGATGGCCGTTAATCCTCATCACATTTTTAACAAAATTCTCATCTACCTCTGTAGGGGCCTGAATATTCACTGAAATGCCCCCAGTAGAGGTTTTTTCGACTATGACATTCGGGGGTCGTTCATTTACCTTGACACCTATCTCGAAAAGTTCTTTTTTCAGGATCTCCAGATGGTGGATTTGAAAGACATCCAGCACCATCAAAACCAGATTCGCATTTCTGGCTACAGACAGCACTCTCTTTCCAAGACCTTTGCCTGAAGAGGCTCCCTCAATAATCCCCGGTAGGTCTAGGATTTGAATTTGTGAGCCATTATAATCCAACATGCCCGGAACCGCAGTTAGGGTGGTAAAGGAGTATGCAGCGGTCTTAGATTTTGCATTGGTCAATGAGTTCAATAACGTGGATTTGCCAACACTAGGAAATCCTATAAGAACAACGGTTGCATCACCAGCCTTTCTAACGTCAAAACCTGCACTGCCACCGCCTGTTGAGACCGTTTTTCCATGCGTGTTTTCGTCTAGTTCTCTTTTTAGTTTTGCAATTTTTGCTTTGAGAATGCCAATGTGAAACTCAGTAGCTTTGTTGATTTGTGTTTTGTGCATCTCATCCTGGATGGCCTTGATTTTCTCTGGAATTCCCATTAGCTTTGATATCGATTTATGAAATTTATAATAAAAATTTTGTTAATTTGGATTCCCAAAAGACCCTTCAGTTTACTTTAGCAACATAACAAACTTCAGACCATACAAAATTGCAAGCGCACTGATGAAACCCACCATTCCAATCCAAGGCATGGCCGGAATTTTGGGTGATTTTAGCTTAATTTGATGGTCATCTATGATGTTTGTTATATAGTCTTTGACATATGAATGCCAGAGTTGATATTCTATGCGGTGTTTTTTTAAGATGGACTCTATCTCATAAACCACGGGAACCCGGACAGACTTTAGGTGCTGAAAATAATTCCTAGATATCTCGACCTCGGCGTGTATTCCAATTAGTCCCTGGCTAAAATCCAATAACCTTACATGCATTTCCCACGGCTTGGTTAGCTTTTTGGAAAAACCACAGCCTATCTGTAGAGGTTTCTTGTTTTCAAACTTGACCATTTTGAAACCTTCCGATGCAAGAGTGTGGATTATTTCATCCTTTTTTATTTGAACCATCAAAAACAGGTGATCCAGCTCCACCTCTTCCCTTTTTATTAAATTTTGTATTCCCTGCAAAAGATTGATTCTTTTAGGATATTGTGTAGAAAACTCTGTCATACTGAGATCCCCAATTATTTTTGTTTGAACATGGTTTAATTAGTTATCAGGTACAATTAAAAGAATTAGTTTTTCTTTGACCGTGTAAAGATAATCCTCTTATGTAAATGTCAAATTTGCTTTCTATTCCCATATCGCTATTAGTTGTTTTTTTATCGATCAATTTAAGTTCTATGCCTCTTACCAATATCACTGGCGTGGATTTGTTTGATTCGCCCATGATGAACACGCCCAAAGACGCAAGGCTATCCGCTAGATTTTGAGACGTATATTTTAAAACATTGCCAAACAAATCCTTTGTACCCTTTAGGTCAACAATGGGCTCAAAACCAGAAGACGCAAGGGCGATTCCTACAGTGCCTGTGCGCATTGGAAGTATTCTGCTGTCTGATAGAATAATGCATATCCTTATTCCAAAATCGACAAAAAACTTTTTCCTAAGGGTGTCAATTGAATCATAGGGTTCTTTTGGGTATAACACCACCATTCCTGGTGGGATGTTTGACTTATCGATTCCCGCATTAGGCGACAATATGCCGTGGACCGATGTCAAAACAAAGCCGTACAATCCGCCGAAAATTTCATCAGACTCCCTCACTATCAACTCCATTAATTTTGGATCGATACGATATAACTTTGCTAGCGCAATGGATTCTCTGCCTGGCTTTACGGTTGATAGTTTTTTTACTCGTCCTTCACTGATTGAAAGGTATTTGCTAGATATTATTAATAGGTCGCCGTTCTGAAAGGCGATGTTGTTTTTGTTACCGATGATTTTATCATACAGATCAAAGGGTTCTGATTCCCGCTCCAAGTACAATGGAATAATTCGCAACGCGCATATTGAGCAGAGGGAATAGATAAATTAATTTGTCAATCTGGGCATTGCCATTCTTTGTTTTAGAGAGCCAAAACAAAAACTGTAATTCAAAAGGTATTAATCTTTAGTTTGACAAATAAGGTAATATCAATATGGGAATGACAATCACTGAAAAAATCCTATCCCATGCGTCAAATTGCAACAAAGTGACACCGGGTGATGTTGTTTTTGCTAACGTCGACAAAGTAATGATTCATGACGTGTCAGGTCCCGGGGTGATGAAAGTCTTCAAGGAATTGGAAAAAAAAGGAAAGCCTATTGGAAAGATATGGAATCCAGACCGCGTGTGGATTTCAGAAGACCATTTTGTTCCTGCCTCCGACAGGGTATCTGCAGATAATGTAATACAGTTGACAAAATGGGCCCAAAGAAATGGCATACAAAAGCATTTTAAATATGGTTTTGGGCAGTATGGGATTTGCCATACGCTGTCTCATGAAGAGGGTTTGGTGTTACCTGGGGAAGTATATGTGGGAGGTGATTCCCATACAAATACAACCGGTGCGATGGGCGCGTTTGCGGCTGGATTAGGACACACCGATATAGCCTATGTTTTGACTCATGGAAAAATATGGTTCAAAGTGCCCGAGACCTTGTTGTTTAAACTAAGAGGAAAAAGGCCTGCACACATAATGGCAAAAGATATCATTCTGAACATAATTTCAGACATTGGAACGGACGGGGCGAATTACAAAACAATGCAATTTGCAGGAAATGTTGTAGATGATCTAGAAATGGATGAGCGACTAACACTGACCAACATGACCACAGAGGCGGGGGCCAAAAATGGAATCATTGAACCCGATACTGTAACAACAGAATACCTAAAGCCTAGGACCCAAGAAAAGTTTAACTTAATTAAATCAGATGCAGATGCTGAGTTTGGGGATGTATTTGAGTACGACTGCGACAAGATGGAGCCATCTGTGGCAAAACCCTTTTCACCTGAAAATGTCGTAGTGGTGCGCGAATTGCAAAACACGGAGATTGATAAAGCCTATATCGGCTCATGCACTGGAGCCAAACTGTCTGACCTTAGGAGCGCAGCTAAAATATTAAAAGGCAGGAAAGTCAGGGTGAGAACAGAGGTTCTACCGGCGGCTCAATCAATATACATGAAGGCAATCAAAGAGGGATTGGTAACGATATTCATGGAATCTGGGGCAGTAATAGGCCCGCCCACATGTGGTGCTTGTTGTGGTGCGCATATGGGTGTTTTGGGAAAAGGCGAAATCTGCATAAGCACAACAAACAGGAACTTCCCCGGAAGAATGGGTCATGTAGAGTCCCAGACATACCTGGCGTCCCCTATGGTTGTTGCAGCATCTGCGATAACAGGAAAAATAACGGATCCCAGGGATATCAAATGAAGATACTGCAGGGAACAGTTCACAAATACAGTAAAGCAAATATAGATACAGATGTGATTATCCCAGGTCCCTATCTGAAAATACATGATCATGATGAACTTGCGACCCATGCGATGGAAGGGATAGACCCGGAGTTTACAAAAAAGGTTTCAGACGGTGATTTTCTATTGGTGGGCAACAATTTTGGATGTGGCTCCAGCAGAGAGCACGCACCAATAGCCCTCTCAAAATCCGGGATAAGGGCCGTCCTGTCTCCGTCTTTTGCAAGGATATTCTACCGAAATGCTATTGATGGTGGATATTTGCTGCCAATTGAAATTGATGAAAGCATACTTGAGCAGATAGACGATAAAGACAAAATAGAAATTAATTTGGAGAACCATACGATAAAGGATATGACTAAAGACAATAAAATTTACGATATAAAGCCATTCAGCAAAATAATTTCAGAAATAGTTGAGGCCGGGGGACTATTCAACTACAACAAAACATAGCAATTTTTGCATCTGGATTGTTTTCTTGGAATCCGCTTAGGGTTTTGTTCCTTTATTTTGATACGGACACCACAAGTTCACCTGGGGGATTGTTGTGGACTGGCAGATTGAACGCCTCCTTTTCCGCCAAAAAGAATGTGTGGCGATGGATGCCTCTTCAGCAAAAACCCAAATGGCACTCACTGAAAATTGCACTGTTCCTATGTTTTGAGGTTGATTCAAGGATCACTGGTAATGGAAATGAACCTTTGATTGGTACCCAATACAATGTTCCGCGATGTGGTGGTAGCTTTAGCCTTTTTTTGCGCTCCATATGCTAAAAGGCCCGCATTTGGATGTGCTTGGCAGAGGTAAAAAGGTGATGTTGCCGCCCTTGTGTTGCATTGTCGTCTCTCAATTGAATAATGAAAGGGGGTTGACCCAAACATGTGCCCCGAAAGGCATCGCGGTTGTGGAAAACGGTGCCTCTGCTAATTGGTGTTTCTTTGGATTATTCTCAGCTACGGGAAAACTGACCATGATTGGGGATCGAGAAAAACCTGAGAAAGAAAGGATTGTTAAAATGGAAAAAATAAATGAAACCTAACATGGAGAAACATTAATTGCCATTTTGATGGGAAATAGCATTGTTTCCTATTGTATTGCCTGTTGTGTTTACACGCGAGAACTTTCATTCCTGGCCAATGCGGAAAATAAAAAACTGCAGATTATTGCATCAGATCTCTGATGCTTTTTTTGATTATGTGTTTTGCCTCCATAGAAATACTGTAGCACTCTAATATTTTTTCAGGATTTCTTATTAATCGTTTCCTGAATTCAGGTTCGCTAGCAGCCTTTAGCAGGATTTCGCTAACAATCTCAGCTTCAATATTTTTAGAATTCAAGTAATTCCTCAAAAGAATTTGCTATATAAATACTTAATCCATATTCTTGATATGTTGAATTTTTCACCTCTTTTGCCCTTTGGAACAGTGCCAATCAATAATTTATGCGCAAAATGGGGAAAACAACAATTAAAATAATGTTTGATTGTTATTGACATGTTAACATTAATTGCAAAACATTGCGTTATCATCTCTAAAATCAAGAAAAAAATGGACATCCAAAGGAACCTCCAGAGTACAACCTGTGGAAGCGACCCTGAAAAACGTAAATCAAATCGTAAATGAAATTGGAATTACAAGAATAGCCGACATAACGGATATGGACCGATTAAAGATACCTAATTTTTCATCTGTGTTGCCTGGAACTGAGGATTACATTTGGGTGTATGGTGGAAAAGGACCAACCAGAAATCATGCGAGGGCTAGCGCAATAATGGAAAGCATCGAAAGGTTTTCATCATTACCTAGAAACTATGATGCCGATAAAACAGTAAGAGGAAGCTATGAGGAATTGTCAAAGAGCCACAATATCCTGAAATACAGTGATGTAGTAGAGCCTGTATCTTTTTCCCTAGATGACAAGATGATGATGGATTATTGTGTTGGATATGATTTGATGAGCAAAAAAAACATTTTAGTACCCCTCTCATTAGCGCTTTTTAAATACATTCCAAAACCACCTTCCGTAAATCCATACGCCTTTTACCATACCAATGGGTTGGCGTCGGGTAATGTAATCGAGGAGGCGATTTGCCACTCATTATGCGAAGTCATAGAAAGAGATGCTGTAAGCATAGCCGAATTCGTCTCCAGTGCGTCCCAATTCCATATTTTGAGAACAATTGAGAATGCATTAATTCATAATGGCGTAAAGCTAAAGCCACTTGAATCAAGAAAATTCATTGATGACAACGAAATATACCCAGATGTCGATTTACAGGACATGGGTGAAGACAACGAACCGACTAAAAAACTCCTGGAAAAATTCGCGAACTGCCAAATCTCAATAAAGGTTAAAGATGTGACTTCTGATATTGGGATACCGACATTCATTGCAAGCAGTGTGGAGTGGATCAATCATGATTATGGCTATTTGGTTGAAGGTCATGGCACCCATCCAGACTCCAGAATTGCGATGATTAGGGCCATTACTGAGGTGTCACAGTCAAGGGCGGCTAACATCCAAGGTTCGCGAGATGACCTAAGGAAAATGAAATACGATCCGGATGATAGCGACGACAAACGCTCTTGGCAGTTTATAGAATCCTCAAAAAACATAAAATTTTCCGAAATAAAGTCGTACCATAATGATGATATTTTGGACGACATAAAACTGATTTTGGCAAAATTAAAAGAAGGCAAACTAAACAGGGCCATAATAGTAAACCTTACGCACCCCAAAATAAACATCCCCGTAGTGAGGGCAATTGTTCCAGGATTGGAAACATTTAAGGTAAACAAGTCCATTGTTGGCAACAGGGCCAAAGAGTCTTTTGCAAAATGCCTAAACCAGTGATATTTTTAGGCCCAACACTGCCAATAGAAAAGGCAAAGGGGTTTCTTGATGCAGACTATAGGCCACCTGCTAAAAAAGGGGATATCCTGCAGTTAATACCGACAAGCGTAAAGACGGTGGGCATAATTGATGGATATTTTCTCCAAGACTATCCCCCAACACCCATTGAAGTTTACAATCTGTTAAGGAAAAGGGGTGTAAGGGTTTTTGGCTCCTCCAGTTTAGGGGCACTTAGAGCAGTGGAGTTAAAAAAATTCGGTATGGTGGGAATAGGAAAAATTTTTGAACTATTCTCAAAAGGGGTATTGGACTCAGATGATGAGGTTGCAGTTACATTTACGGGGTATGCGGGATACAAATCGGACGCATTGATAGACATACGGTATAACCTGTTTTTAGCCCATAAAAACAACATAATCGATAATGACACAAAGAAAATCATCTTACGGGTTTCAAAAGACACATACTTTCCATATCGCACGTATGGAGACATAATGGATGAGTCAAAAAGATTGTTTCCCTCACACAGGAGACGAATCGAGGATTTTAAAGAATATCTTGCAAAAAACAAGAGAAGCTTGAAAGAAAAAGACGCCATAGAACTTTTAAAGGCCATAAGGCGGGAAATTAACGCCGACAACAGCATCAACAGCATCAACAGCAACATCAGAAATGATGGCAATAATTAGAAAGGTAGTTTTATATCTCAATTAATTTTTTTCTAAATCATTTATGAATAAGGTGGATTACAAGTATCTCGGCAGCCTGGTAACCTCTTATCGCATATACATTATCATTTTTTATTTTTCGGCGTTTATGATGCTGTACATAACATCGTTTGGGATGTACTGGAGTTGGATGGATTATAAAAACACTGGAGCGATAAACGTGGGCGAGATAATTGTTAAAAATGACCTGTTTTTTGAGGGTGGTGGCAAGCTGGTGACCTACCTTGCAATTTTCGCGGTACTGTCATGGTTTTGTGTCACTAAAATTGGCTCTCAAAGGGTAGTAAATACGCCAAAAATAGCCAAAGACATTTTCTCAACAATATGTGTAGTTTTGATTGTTGTATCTGCCTATGAATTCGTTTACAATTTTACGGTGTGGGGGTCCCTTATTACAATTGATGTGCTGGATGAATCCATAAATCTGGATGAATTGAACATAAAATACCCAAATCCCGAGACACCTTGGAACCTGGTCTTTTCCACAAAGATGACTCTCGCAGCACTGATAATATCGTGCCACTCCTTTTACGTGATACACAACTCATACAAATCATCCTCAACAACCATCAAAAACAAATCATGAATGACTTTATTGGCGTTAAATAAAAAACATGGAGCATACAAGAGTGTGTGGGGGGTCGCCCTAGTGGATGACATTATAATTGTTTGAGGGTAACCAATCAGCAGCAGTGACTTTTGTTTTAGAGTTAATTAAAATGCAGCAGGTGAAACGGATGAGAATGATGACTATGACAGTGCGGTGAAGAACAAGATTGCATCAAACGGTATTACAGTAGGCACATTGGGCCTTCATAATGGATCTTTATCCACTTTAAAACAAATAGAGTGCCAAAAGGCTGTTTTTTGAATTTTTTTATAGGTGAATGTGACTGCAGACAAAAAAAACACTATGATCAGGTAGAGTGAATGACCATAAAAAACCTGTCAATGATCACAGTGTGGAAATGAAATAAAATGTTGAAACGAGCAAAAACATATATTATTGCTCTATGGCTCAACATAACACAATGATAACAAAAAGCTACTTTTGCTTTGAGTGCGGCGCAATATTGACCACCGAAGAGGATAAAAAACAGCATGACGAGTGGGAGCTGAACAAAAAAACAAAGGCACCCAAAGACGAACACTAAATCGTTTTCCCAAAGAAATCAAAGATGACTCTGTTTGTGTGTGATGTACCCATCAAGTATCGTTGTGCTCGAACTTTTGTACCTCTATAGTAACCTTGTCCCCAACCTTGATCTTTAGATCATCATATTCTTTCATGGTGACCTTGAATGTCGGTGAGTCACTCATTGCACCCCCACCACCAAACATGTTTGTGATGTTTGACATGGCTTTTGGCAGGTTTTTCATTAGATCCTCTGGGGAGGTAAAGGCCATCACATTAGGGCCAAATGGATTTGTTTGCTTGTCGCCAGATTTGTAATACTCATTTTGATCTTTAAAAGTCACATAAATGTAAGGGGACCCATCGGTAGATGCTTCAACTTTAGCCACTATAAAATCTTTTTTCATTTGTACTCATAACAGACAATCAATATAATAAATATTTAATTTATGGGAGACCCTGGGATTGCTTGTTCGTATGTGGATGGGGAGAGTACCCATCAGGGCCGTCCAAGGGCAAAAGGAGTTTGTTTCTTGTAGTGCCTGTTAAATTGTTTCCTGCCATGGAAACCGACGCCCCTGGATGCCTTTTTGACTCCTTGGTGGTGAGCATGCATCATAAACTAAAGCCAAAAATCAGGATATTGTGTAAACAATGCCCTCCCTTAGAGATACTATGTACATTTTGCCGTCTGGCCCTGTCTCGATATCCGTTATGCTGCCAAATCCATCTCCCAGGATATGGCCATCTGTTTCACTTTCAGAGTCTATGATCGCATCGCTCACATCCAATCCTGTCCTAGCCTCGTTTACCTTGAAAAAATAAAGATTGCCAAGGTTGTGATCCCCCACCAAAATGTTGTTTTGATATTCTGCACCCAGCATTGGGGTATTGATAAACTCTATATCGGTTATGGCTATCGGTGTGGGCCAGCTCACTATTGGGTCTGAATACCTGGAGTTTGGAAACACAACAAGGTCATTTACCGTGGATTCGGATTGGGAAACGGGCCCCATAATTGATCGCCAGCCACTGTTAAAACCCGGATACACAATATTAATCTCGTCAAAGTAGTCGGGGCCATTTTCAGTGTCCCATATTTTGCCGGTTATGGGATCAGAGGTCAACCCATAGGAATTTCTTATGCCATAGCTAAAAGTCTTGTCCGTGTTTGGGATGCCGGTTCCAATAAAAGGATTGTCAGGCAGCGCAGATCCATCCAAAGGATTAATCCTGAATATTGACCCGGTAAGGTCAGGATCATTGCCGTTCTCTACGTTTTGCAGTTTTGACCTGTGATTCAAATCGCCTATTACAACATAAAGTTGGCCATCCTTGCCTATTGTCATTTTGCCTCCGTCATGGTTTGGTCCGGGAAGGGCAGGCAAATCCAACAATAAAGCCTGGTTGGTCAGTTTGCTACCGTCCCACACAAAGCTATACACTCGGTTCCTTAGGTTTTCTGAATCGCCATTGGGTGGCGCCAATGACCTTTCAGTCAAGTAAAAAAATACAAAGGTGTTGCCGTTTTTTTTCAGCACCTCAGCTCCCAATAGTCCCCTTTCGCTTTGAAAATCGACATTAAACGTATGGATCGGGGACTCTTGGACAACCCCGTCAGAGACCAACATGACGTTTCCTTTTTTTTCGGTCACAAGGGTGTTGTTCCCGGTGTCGTTCAAAAAGGCAATGCCTGTAGGCGATGAGAAACCCGAAAAAGCCGGATTCAGGGAGAGGGTGGAATCCCTGATACTTTGTGCGTAACCAAACTCAAAGACTGACAAATCATTCTGTTGTGATGGCGATAAAAGGGAGAATATTCCGACACCAAACAGGCTGATGACATAATAAGGTAAATTTTTTTTTTCAAGCCTCAATACTGGACAATGCGAATGAACACCTTTTAAAATTTTCTAGCATGGCGGTCCGTCCATAAAAAGTGACCTCAAAGCCAAATCATGGGAATGACATTTGCTTTTCATCTGTTGAATATGCGGCTTATCGTTAACTAAAACCCTTTGTGATGATGGTCTGCAGAGCCCTGCTGTGTTTGATAGGGGGCGGTGTGGTGGTTCGATGCTGATGGCCAACAAAACAAACGGATTTGCCAATCTTGATATGCCGTTTTTTTTAAAATCTGGGTTAACCCTGCTGATGGGGAACAACCCCTTAGGGGGGGATATGGGCATCAAAAACAGTTGCAATATGACCCCAGTGTGATTTGGCATAACCCCAAAAACCCCATATTGGCACCTGTATTTTTGCTATGACCAATTTTGGGAGTCCATGACGCCAAATGAAACTTGTTGCATGAAAAAAAATGGACAAAACAGGTGTGTGTATGTGTAATAAAAACGGATTCTGTCGACTTTTGCCACAAAAAGCGGCCCAAAAACCAATTAGAATTAACTTTAATGGCATTCAGACGAATTAAATGATTTCCACTCTTCTGTTTTCGGATGACGGTTATTGAGTGTGTAACTATACTATAATGGTAATATTTAATATTGCGTGTTATTTCTATCTTTTTGCGTGTGTGTATATGTTACCCTAGAATTTAAATTAAATGGTGTTCATTCGCAAATGCGTTACAATAAAGAGATAACGTTAGTTTGACATATGCGTGGTGCTCATAGGTTCATAGGGTGTGGAGAAACACAACAAATAAATGTCGACATAAGGATAATTGAACTCCGTTTAACCAATTTACAATTAGTGACTAATATTCCTAACGAATTATATAGAAATATTTATCTAAATCCATTAATATGTAAAATATGCTTATTCAATTAAGCATATGAATCGGAGAATTACATTTTACTATACCTTTCTATTGATAATTGCAACTATGTTTACAGCTTTAGGGAACAACCCAAACATCCATGCAACTTCTACATTCTCCGGTTTATCCAATGGCGTTTTGAACAGCAATTTGAATGGCACTTTGAACACCTTAACACCACTTAATGATGAAGCAGACAATAAGGAATCAAACAATCTGAAAGATTGTGCTAAATGCATTGTCACTGATGACATAAAACCAGGTATAGCCGCCCCCCTAATCAGCAACGATAATGACGGCGGCAACGATAATGGTGACGCAAGCGGCGGCAACGATAA
>JBBJMN010000151.1:0-4066 GCA_037720485.1 Candidatus Nitrosocosmicus sp. | reverse complement strand
ATTAAATGATGAATATTTTTGCTAAACTAGATGATCTTTTTTATTTTTCTAATATTGTTTTTTCAAAAAATTAAGAAGTTGGACTCATTATTTGTCCTCTTATTTCTCCATTTGGATTTTGTTCGGTGTGTATGTTTACATATGTAGTTCCATTCTTCATTGTATTAGCCAAATCAGATGTTTGTTTTCCTTGCATTGCGCCTTCTAACTTGTCTGCGGTAATTGTACCATTTTGAGAAACCTGATTTTGAGCAGAGTCAAATTTGAATAAAGTTACTACAACTGGACCATTTTCACCTTGTGCTCCTGTATGAATATGACCTGCTGTTACACCTTGAATGTCAGTAGCATTAACATTATATGATACACTTTCACCTGATGGTGTGAATTCTGCCATACCTGTTGCAGTGGAGTTTGTAGGTGGAACCTCTTCCTGACCTGAAAGGTTAGCAGTGAATTTTCCATTCTGTGCATATGCTGCGGAATTAAAACTGGATGATACCACAATTCCAGTGCCTAAAATGATTGCTAAAGTAAAAACTATTGCTGTATTATTTTTTATACTCATTAATAAATACTATATAACATAGTATATAACCTACCCATTCGATAATGCAAATTCCAATTAATTATTTTATAGAATTTCTAAAATTGCTGCCTGTAACAATGATATTTTGAAACGAAAACAAATTAATTTTGTGAATTAAAGATTAATTTGGTTTGAAAATGAATCTACATAACAGATTAACCATCAGATAAGGTTAGGGAATGTTTTTCTAGAATCCTTAAGTGAACAGAGCCTTTTTTCTGTAATATAAAACAAATCTTATTGTTTTTATAACTATCGTAGTAGCTCTGCTTTATTTGTTATAGAAATGACACAATCTGAAGTAGTAATCGCACAAGCAGATACAAACAATTACACAGAAGTAGAAAAAAAGCAAGTTTTACTGCCGTAGAAGGCACTGCAAATAGTTCAAATCCATTGGGCAATGCTGCAAATATTTCATCTATGGGTGGTAATATGAGTAGCATGAATATGACACAATAGTCATATGAACGGATCGGATAAACAATAATGACAAAAAAATAAAACAGCTAGATATATAAAATACGATACCATATTTTTTACTTTTAATTCTCTTAAAGGGTTCTCAAGCCTTTCTTTCATCTTATCGATTTTCTGCTTTAATAACCATATTCATTGTATTTAATAACAAATAAAATTCCAAAACATCTATTCTTTAATTTATATCACATCTTCAATAAATTATTCTAATGTCAAAACTAAAGGCAATATTTCTAGTGGGAACACTCAAGGGTGGTCCAGAGGTTTCTAATACCTATACTTTATCTGAATTCCTAGCAAAGCACCTTTCATCCTATGATACTGAGAGTGAGATCATTAGGCTAGCCGACTATAATATCCGACCTGGAGTTTATACTAACATCGACTCAGATGAATGGCCTGAAATCTTAAAAAAGGTTTTGGTTGCAGACATAGTTATTTTTGCAACTCCTGTTTGGTGGGGAGTTCAATCTTCGCTTATACAAAGAGTGATAGAGCGGCTGGATGAATTACACGATGAAATTATGGACTCGGGTAAATCAAAGTTAACAAACAAGGTTGCAGGTATTATAGTAACAGGCGACTCAGATGGAGCCGAACACATTATAGGCAATTTGGCAAATTTCTTTTCTGCACTTGGTTTTACATTACCGCCATTTGGAACCATGACTGTATTATGGTCGGGTTTAAGAAAGAAAAGCGACAAGAGCAAAGAAGATATATCGAAGTATTTCGAAGAAACTTATACTTCTACAGCTAAGAAGGCCGCCCAAAACTTAACCTTTATGGCTGATTTGCTGAAGAAGAATCCTTTTTCTTATTAATTATGACGACGACTTACAATTTAATATCAAGTTAATGGGTTTACATTCATAACAGATAGAACAATCGCTGGCTCTTATGTTGAAGCTATATAATATACCAAACGTAAAATATAAAAATTATTTATTTCAAAATATCACAAAATAAATTTTTCCCGTTTTATAAGATTCGAATAAAAAAGCCTCCGGTACTTCCAAGAATCCTGATTCTATCAAACATACGATATTCTGATGTCTGGAGGCACGGAGGCTTTGGAGACAAATTGACGTAGTTCTATAATAAGCACATATATCGCATAGTATAATTTCCTAGATCCATATTGTAATTTTTATCTAAACCTTAACAATTCCTATCTATTTATTCTACAGTATAAAAGAGCCAAATACTCTTACTGGTATGTCATGAAACATGGTTGTGTGAACTACAATTTCTGAACCGCTTTCAAATAAAAGAGAATTGATATACGTTTAATGGATTCTCTTTTAAAAAAAATAATTTTACTTTTTTAATTCCTTGTATGATACTATAAATCAAATTCCATAAAATTAGATAAAATGAGTATCAGCAGATTTGCACTCCACTGACCCCAATGTTCTTTACTATCAGATCATGATTCATTTAGCATTTTATTTATTACATTAGACGCTTGACTTATTGCTTCCTCTGTGGCTGGTGTAGAAGCAAGCGCGTTTAGCATCATAAAGTCATGGACAGTGCCAAGATATCGAACTGAAGTAACAGGCACATCTGCTTCCATTAGTTTATGTGCGTAAGCTTCACCTTCATCACGCAGAACATCATTTTCATCAGTAATGATTAATGTTGGTGGTAAACCCTTTAGTTGCTCTATAGGTGCTTGCAATGGGGAGACAAGTGGGTCTTTTGGATTTGTTTGATTGTCAAGATAATTGTTCCAGAACCACATCATGGCATCACGAGTAAGATGGTATCCATTTTGGTATTCTAAATAAGAAGTAGTGTTAAAATTTGTGTCGGTGACTGGATAGAAAAGAGTTTGTAGTGATATGTTTGGACCGCCGCGCTCCTTTGCTAATAAAGCAACCGCAGTAGCCATGTTGCCACCAACGCTATCACCAGCAACTGCCAATCTGGATGAATTGACGTTGATGCTTTGACCATTATCAGACACCCATTTTGTTGCAGTGTATGCTTCTTCCAATGGTACTGGGTATTTGGCCTCAGGAGATGGAGTGTAGTTAACAAAAACAACTGTGACATTTGCACCATTGGCTAACTGTTTTACCAATCTTTCATGGGTGTCATAGCCACCTAATACCCATCCGCCACCATGGAAATACATGACAGCAGGCAAAACCTGGTTACCACTAACTCCTTCAGGACGAATGATTTGGATTGGCAATTGCTTGGTATTGTTATCACCATTAGTGAGATTACCAAAAGGGATTGTAGTGTTTTCCACTGTTGCTTGGGGCATTGTAACAGGATATGATGACTGAAGTCCGGATAGGGCTGCTCGGGCTTTGTCAGGTGGCAAGGTGTTTATGGGGGGGCTGTTTTTTGCCTTCAGGTCTAACAAGAAGGCTTTGGTGTCCTGTTCAATTCCTGTATAATTTGTTGAATTGATGCCGTATGCTAATTGATCTGTGTTGTGGGGTGTATATGATGAGATGCCATACATATTTCCCGCAACTAAAAAAGATATTGCAACCATTGTGGTGCATAAAATGGATTTTGAAAGCATTAGATTATAGTTTAATTTAACCAATGATTCATTATTTGTAACATACATTAAATATATCCAATTCTTCATAAAAAACAAATAGAATCTTAATTTAGACTTAATGTAAATTGAGTTCCTTAGGCTTTACTCTTGTTACTCGGAGGATCCTAAATGAATACCAGTTATGTATCCAAATGTAATAAATGTATAATCTTGAAACCCTTTTCCTTTGACATCAATTTCAAGTAAATGACCATCAGTGTATGATTGGTGGTTTACTAGATTATACAACCTTGGACCATCAATTACAAATTTGGAGTCATCTCCTAAATCTATGCCTTTAGAGTTGTTCGACAACGAAGCCCCATTTTCATATACCGTTCCATTGTCTTTATCTCCTCCTACTAAGTTTACAGCTTTTGCAGAATACGCCAATAATATCTTGCCAGACGCGCTATGTAATTCCATGTTAT
>JBBJMN010000150.1:0-4126 GCA_037720485.1 Candidatus Nitrosocosmicus sp. | reverse complement strand
CTGTGGCTGTGGCTGTGGCTGTGGCTGTGGCTGTGGCTGTGGCTGTGGCTGTGGCTGTGGCATATGCCTACTGGGAGAGTGGCATTAGTTTGGTCTGTATCAATTAAGGCATATTTTTTGTATGGACATTGCAACAGTGGTTGCATTTAGTGAGATGGTCTTTGAGTGTGGTTATGGATCTGGTTAGTTTTTTATAGTGGAGTAAACTGTAATTCAGTTTAGTATTATTGAAATATTGGATTTGTTAAGTTGTTGTATACTTTGACTTTTAGTTCCGATACTAATTACAATCCTGATAACCCTTTTTCTATAGATGCTTTAAAAGATATTTCTTTGGACGTGCTTGCTCTCTTAAAGAAGTCTGGCCTTTTATCATTAAAAGATTTGATAGTTCTTGGACCATATGATGTTTCGTCACAGGCTGGAATTGATATTGATGATTCATTTTTGATTTATAACCAAGCATTAACAGTTTTAGAGGATGTTGGAATTATGGAAAAGCAATTTATTCCCGCAACTGCTCTCTATTACAAGCGCAAAAATATCGGAAAAATTTCTACCGGTTCAAAAAATTTTGATCATCTTTTAGGGGGTGGAATAGAAACAAAATCGATTACAGAGGTATGTGGAGAATACGGAACGGGTAAGACGCAATTGTGTCATACCGCCTGTGTAACCGTGCAACAAGATTATTCAAAAGGGGGCTTGAAAGGAAATGCGCTATATGTAGATACCGAAAATACCTTTCGTCCTGAAAGAATTGAATCGATTTCCAGATTGCGAAATATGGACCCATTCAAAACTTTAGAGAATGTTATTGTAGCCAAAGCATACAGTAGTTCTCACCATGAATTGATATTGTCTGAATCTAGTAAGGTTATTGGTTCGCATAATATCAAATTAATGGTAATTGATTCCATCATCTCCCTTTATAGGTCCGAGTTTATAGGATTGTCTGCTCTTTCTGAAAGACAGCAGAGGTTAAACAAGCTAATTCATACTATTATGCGAATAGCAGAAACGTTTGAAATTGCAGTTTTATTGACAAATCAGGCACAATCGTCTCCTGATTCCCCTTTTAGTGGAAATTCTTTCAAGGCTGCAGGTGGCAATATTGTTGCTCACTCCAGCACATATAGGGTTTTTCTGAGACGTTCGGGCAGAAATAGAATAGCTAGAATGGTGGATTCTCCAAACCACGCTGAAAGTGAAATTGTTTTTACCATTGGTGATTGTGGCATTTCTGACCCCCCTGAATCGTAATGGCGTTTAGGCTGAGGGTTGTCTATTGATTTTGTCTTGTGGACATGCACGCAGGATTAAGATTTACTAATTTATTGTTCATCTTCATCTTCATCTTCATCGGTAGTTATAGTTATATTTTCTGTTGTATGGATTTACTTTTTGCCTGCTGATTGGGAACATCAATTTGCGAAATGGCCAAGGCAAATGGGGCCTCACTTTTTTTGTAAATAATTTTTATTAGGGTGGTTATAGAACTATCTCATGCCTTCATCCCATGGAACTAGAAGAAAATCAAGATCGGTGTTAACAAAATCAAATAAAATTACAGGTTTGTCATATTTGCTTATCGATTATAAACAAGGGGATAAAGTTGTTGTAAACATTGATCCAAGTGAACACACAACTATGCCTCACAGACGTTTTCAGGGCCGGATAGGCGTAATTGAAACTATAGGAAGGCGCACCATGAAAGTGATGGTGATGTTTGGAAACAAACCTAAATACTTGCAAACAAAATTTAACCATGTACGTCTTTTAACAAAATCCTGATAGGCTAAAAGGGTGCTTGTAAAATTGACAGAAGTTTTAAAACGCGAGATTATTACTTTATCTGAGGTAAAAAAAATTCTAGAAAACATTTCGCTTGATGAAATGGACCAAATCCAACGATGGACATACGATTATTCTAAAAAATTTTCAAAAACTGATTATGATGACGCAAAGGTGATGGTTGACGGCCTCATAGCCGAAGGTGACTTGACAGTGGAAGAGGCAGTTGAACTGGTAAATGTGATGCCCAAATCTTTGGAAGAGCTAAGAGCTTTCACTTTTGGGTGGAAAAAATTGATTGGGACTGAAAAATTGGAAAAAATAAGGTCTATATTGCTGTCAAATAAAGGTGATGGTGATAAAAAAAACAATGACGATGAGAAAGACGAATCTGGAATTGAAAGTTAAATAAAGAACAAAACCCGCATATTGTTATAACTCAAAAACAAAGAGATAATTTGTCGAAATTTTTATCAAATAGTGATAATTATAATAGAAATATGGAAACATGTCCTCATAGAAAATTTGAGGAGTATGCCTATATACTAGACTATATCCAAAACAGCAAGTCATCAATTGTACGAATGAGGGAGGGAACCATAATTCATGCAATAGGTGAAGTGCACCTGACTATTCTTGAGTTGCTGGGAATGAATCGAGAAAAATTTAGTATAGGCGAAAGAGTCTATATTGGAAAAGATGGGCGAGCAAAAATCTTGAGCGTATTGGGGCGAATAGATTACAATCATCTCACCCAAAGTGCAAAAAATGAATTGCCGAGCGTTATAGAGAAAATTGTAAGTGTAAACGAATCACGTTTTGTAGATTATTTTAACTTGGCCCAGCCAATGACGCCTAGGGTCCATTCTCTAGAGCTTATTCCTGGAGTAGGAAAAACCTATATGAAATCTATCTTGGTAGAAAGGGACAAAAAAAAGTTTAGTTCATTTATGGATCTTCAAAATAGAACCGGTTTGAGAGATGCACCAAAACACATAGCTAAAAGGATATTTGATGAAATTGCCGGTGAGACCCGTATGAATGTTTTTGTTAGAAAGTAATACACCTAATTTTTGGTTTATGGCATATATTGTGTCTGTATCTGTTATTAAATTTCTACTGTGAGATATCCTCAAGGGTGAGGGTGAGCACTCCAAGTGTCGGAAAAAGGCCATAAAAAAAAGCAAAAAAAATCACTTGGCCAGAATTTTCTTGTTGATGGCGACATTATTAATAAAGTCATTGAATTGTCTGGGATTGGCGATAATGATGTAGTCTATGAGGTTGGGAGTGGTAATGGGGTTTTAACCAATGAGATCTGCAAAACCTCCAAATTTGTGTATTCTTTTGAAATTGATTCATATTTTTATCTTTACTGCAAAAAAAAATTGTCCTTTAGTAATCTCCGCCTCTTAAACATGGATGCTTTTGGTAACACCGTCAATGTGGATTTTGATGTTTTTTTTTCAAGCCTGCCTTATTATGAAAGCCGAAATGCTTTTTCGTGGCTGTGTCAAAGGAGTTTCAAAAAAGGCGTAATTTTGCTGCAACGGGAATTTGTCGACAAACTTTTGTCGTCTCCGGGAAACAAAAACTATCGGGCTGTTTCGGTAATAACACAATATCGTTTTTCTATAAAATTGCTATTGGATGTTCCCCGTCATTCCTTTGCCCCTAAACCAAAAGTTGACTCCGTTCTGATAGAGATTGTTCCAAAAGCTCCGCCCCTGCCAAAAAAAACCATAAATGATATACAGTTTTTATTTTCTTTCAGAAAAAAAAACGTCTCTTTCTTGTTGAAATACTTTAATAAACTTGAAGAGAATTGTGATTGGTATGTCGATATTGAACACATAAAGGACAAAAAGGTTGGACATTTACCTGTGGAGCAGATTTATCAGTTATCTTTAACGCTAAATAAACACTATAGTGATCAATAAATGTTTTATGGGGTGATTGGACCTTATGATAATTAAAAAAAGTTTTAGTTTAAAATAACTAAAAATTAGTATTTGATATTAAGTGTTTGTACCGAACCAGCGCCTATCTGGACATTGTCCAAAACTCTGTTTTCACCATCAGGAAACGCTACCATTAGAATATAATCTCCTGGAGGCAGGTCTTTAAACACATATTTCCCATCAATTGAGACAAATGAACTTTTTGATATAGCTGAGCCTCCCTGCTCCACTGCAATGACTGTTGAGCCTACGGCTGGCAAACCTAATGGCCCGGCTACATACCCATTAATGGCGCCTAATCCTGACTTGAAGGTGGGCATGGGTTCAAATATTGAGCCAATGCCACTGTTGTTTGGTGTTGTTCCGCCACT
>JBBJMN010000149.1:0-4126 GCA_037720485.1 Candidatus Nitrosocosmicus sp. | reverse complement strand
TGGTGTATGCCTTTGTCATGGAGTCTGGGGACGCAAAGCTTGTGACCAAACTGGTATAGCTTTCACTGTATGGCCTCCATGCTGACTGGAGTGAGTTGATCACTGCTTTTTGAGACTCTATATACTCCTCTGAGATCTCTTTGGCTGTTTGCAGTGATTGTTGTTGATAGGTGTTAACAATTTCATTATAACGTGGGATTTGGTTTCTTGACTCATCTATTGATCTGTTGATGTTGTCCTTGGTTTGGTCAAGTGAACTGTTTATTGACTCTTTGATGTCATTAGGGTTTTGGTTGTTATTTGATTTAGTTTCATATGTATATTTGGAGAAGCCTGCATTGTTGTCGTTTTTGCTTGTTGAAGTTGCTGAATTTTCAGATTTAAATGTCATCATTATCTATTGGTTAGCATACTATATAAGCATTGGTATTTTATGGAATTTGCAACCATCAAATCCCTTAAGTATTATTTTTATCTCATTTACAATAATATTCTTAACTATCGTGGATGCTAATCCCAAGAATTTTGATGAGGATAAAACTGATAATATGAAAGCCCTATTGAATAAATAGATGGATATCACAGTCAATTATAAAACCTTGGTTCATTAATGTCGTCACTCAATAGTTGGCATCTTACGTTGGTGTCTGAATTGCACCATGTCATCAGCCACCAAATTCGGCAGAGCAGAAACCAATTTTCTTAAATCTTAAATAACAAAATAACGATAAAAACAGTATTGCCAGTACTTGTTATTTTTACTGGGAAAAACATAACGAAACAGATGTACGAAACCTTAAGAAAAGGGGTAGACTGGGAACACAAACATCCCAAAGGATTATTATTCCATGCAGCAGCATTTGATGAGACGGACAATACCGTTCATGTGGCTAATGTATGGGAGTCAGAAGAGGACCTGAACAGTTTTGTAAGCAGTAGGCTAATGCCGTATATGATAAACAACAAAATACCCGAGCCAAAGGTGGAGATATATCAAATCAATGATGTTAGCGCTTTTCCTGGTGTCGACAAGTTTAAAGTTTGACTAACAAACATATCAGTGGTTTTAGGGTGCAACCCCATAGTTTACTTTATTAAATGACCTATCCAAGTGCAGCAACAAAATGATATCATTGTTGATGCCAGAATAACTGTTAAGATTATCTTTAATGATTCAAAACCATTTGATTATCAGACCTATTGAATGTCAATAAATTCACTTAATTATTTATGATGCATCATTGTCAAAACACGGGTCCCAAATGGCGATTCTATTTACTCTTGTAGTGGAAGATTGGATAATCATAATTTAAAATTATAATCCAGTTCGTTGTATTTAGATACCTGTCCACATCTAGGACAACTTTCATTATTTGAAAAATGCCTGTGAAATGTGTGTCCGTCCATTCTGTATAGGTTTGAAATATGATCTATATTGCATTGTTTACATTTTATCATGAGTGCCATGACATTATGTGATACCCTATACTACTTCAGTCTTTTTGATCAGAAGGCTTTTGGTAATTGTCTTTTAAGGCTTGTTTGTGGCTGAAGTATTTCTCTGCGGCACTACCTTCTGTCCAAGTTTACGCTGTGCGAAGTGTGGGGATTATAACCCGCATTCCCTTGTTAATGTCAAAATGATTGTCATGACCATCAGTGGTTTAAAGCCTTCTATATCTTGATTTAGCGGCGCTACCGCCGCTAACTTGTTTTGAACCTAAACTATAGATGTTGTTGTTTGCTTGCATTGTCGCCCTACTACCGCTCGCCATGTTGTATCTAGTTTATACATATACATCCTTCAATCGATATGATGGTTTAATCACCATTGTGTAAAAACGGATTTTATGCAGTCCCTATTTACCATATGTTGCAAATGCATAAACCCGGCCGCAACCTCAAGAAACATATGAATCACAATAATTAAACCATAACCTACATTCACTGATGATATAACCACAGGTCAGCAACCAATCCCTCCTTGATAGATTAAAACCAAATAGAGGTTAGGTAACATTATTCTCTTTACTCACTACCGCAACTATCAGCATTACCATCAAACAATAAGAAATCTTTGTCCAAATCCACACTGGTCCTTATGTTCTCCAATGCTTCTCCAATGGGCTTGTATGGTGTGAGGAATTTTTCAGTTCTCAGGTATGCTTTGTCCCCAATCACTTTGACATATGCTCTAATGGCTTTTTCAAATGGTGGAATTTGAAGTCCTGGAATGCCAGTTAAATCATCTGTTGAATATTTAAAATAGCGATTTTTTTATTTCAAGTCCTTTTTCTTTCAATTGCAGAGTCAATCTTTTTATCCATACTCACTATTTGATCAAGTAAATGTTCTTGATGTTTTTGAAACTGTTGTATCAGTTTTAAGATCCTATCATGGCTTTCATTGAGATCATTAATTCGTTTTAGGTTTTCTTCCTGTTTGATGGATGACTTTTTCTGTAAAGCGAATATTAACCAACTTATTAATGCGCCAACAACAGCACCTAAGGCAATGCTAAGATATGTACTCGATGCATTTGTCATATCTATACAGCCCTTTGTTATTTCAGGCATGCATCCCCAAATTGCAATAGCGTTAATTAACATGTAATACTTTTGGGTCTTACTCGGGATATTCTTTGCTCATCGGTTTTGGTGCCATTATTTTATCAAAATAGCAAGATTTTCAAAATCAATTTTTTATTTTTGATGTTGTATACGGTGACTGAAATTTGGAAAATATTACAAGTAGGAACACCTTACTTGTTCTGATCTAAAAAAATATAATGTCATTGTTGATAAAGTTACCTATTATAAAAACGAACCCAATAATATTATAATAGAAGGGCAAAAACTAGGTAAGGAAATAGAAGATAATATTATTAAAAAGATTGAGACTCAGGAATATGACAAAACATGTGAGTATTGCGAAGGATATATTAATAATTTTTGGACTTAGCTCTATCCCACTTAATCGAACAGAACCGACTTTAGAAATATTTATTATTGCCATAAATCATAAAAGAGAGTTCGTCGGTCTTCCTTAAGGTCAAGCTTTGGCAGTTTGCACATATTTCCTATTTGCAGTAAGACACTGGTTTTTGAAAGATATAAAAAGTTCATAAACTATTTCTTATATATTGACAATTTATAGAACATAATGACATGCTAGAACATTCGGAGATGTTCTAGGCTTTGTGACGATATTCGCTACTGATAGCGAATAATTGAATTAATAAGTTATTATTTTACTATTTACATATAACATGATATTATATAATAATGGATATATTATTATTATAATACAGAACATTAGAACATGTAAAATATCTATATCTCATACAATTTTTGTATTCATAACTACCATCAACAAAAATATGTTCTGTTTTTGAGGGGTATAGGTATAGGGATGTTCCATATGTTCCATATGTTCTATAGGATTATTGTATGAAATGTTATTATGTCTATATATGGACATTATCCATTTTTCAACATTTGTTGTCTTCCAATTGATCAATCATTGATTGTTGATCTACAAGCAAAGCCATAATCAAAGGTGAAATCAGGCTTGGGTCATCCTTTTCCATTGACATTATGGCTCCATAATTCTTGTAGTAGCACTCTGAAACCATATTTGACAAAAGCTGCTTGTCTTCTTCCGATGGCAGGTGTTTCATCAAGTCATCAAGTTGTCCCATTATCTTTTGATAATCTTTATTTTTTGGGGTTCCAGTGTTGTCCAAATGCCTATACATACACCCTAAGCATAGTTGCAATATATAAAAATGGTTTATATTCAAAGACCGACTTCTAAAAAAGTCGATTTAATAATGACGTAGCACTGGCCTATCTTGTTTTATTACGGTGATTACATTGCCATAACAATGAATCCATTGCCAATTAGTTGAATGTATTTACTTGATACAATAACATCACAGAATTAAGTTACTTTCAGCCAATAAGTATAATGTTGTCATTGGATATTCATGTTAATGGTAATAGCCATTTTAAAGAAGAGATTTTATTTATCCGGGTTTTTCGTGATTTTAATTCTATCAATAGGATTGACAGGCCCTGTTAACTTAAGCATACATCACCTCCTTGTTGTGGTATTTGACAAACAG
>JBBJMN010000047.1:0-15290 GCA_037720485.1 Candidatus Nitrosocosmicus sp. | reverse complement strand
CATGCCAACTTCATCACCGACGCCGCCTTGTATCTTGGACGCGTTCTATATGGTAGGGTGAAAAACATTATATTAACGTTTTCACTTTGAATAAAGATAAAAACGGGCGATAACAAATATCATTAATTTTTAAAGGATGAGTGAAATAGAAATATGTTGATAAAATCCGATTTGTCATTGGAAGAACAGCAGAAGCAACCGACTTATTATTTAAAAAAACTTCCAGAAAATGTGCCTTCATTATTACTTTCTTCTATGTATGTAGGGGAGAAAAGATCGGTATTTTTAAAATTTTACAACCCAGAAGACTCTCAGATATATTTTTGGAGTGAGTATTTCATTGAAAGTGGTAATCAAACTAAACATCAACCCTATTGTTTTGTGAAGGAAATGTATGCAGATCAGGTTAAAACCGCGGTTAACAAAGAATCACATAGGTTCAAGATAGAAAGGGTAAAAAAACAAGATGATATTGTAGATAAAGAGATTGATGTCTTTAAAATAATAGCTCCTGATCCACTTTCTATTGGAGGCACCGACAGTAGCTTTAGGGAAAAAGTAACTTCTTGGGAAGCCGACATAAGGTATCACGATAGCTATTTGTTTGATTCCGGCCTCATTCCCGGAGCATTTTATAACAGAAAAGGAAACAGTCTGATGTTTCATGAATTCCCTATACCCAAAAAAGTTGATCAATACCTTGATAACCTGTTTCAGTCCAATACCACAAAAAGTGATCTGAAAAACAATGAATATGATAAATTTCTTTTAAAATGGTCTAGATTACTAAACCAGCCTATCCCCGATATTAAGAGAATATCCTTAGACATAGAGGTAGATTCAGAAGAGGGTCGAATGCCTACCGCAAGAGATCATGATAAAGTCATATCGGCAGTTGGTTTGTCCGCCTCCGATGGATACAGAAAGGTTTTTGTATTAAACAAAAACCCAGATTATGATCTCTCAAAATTAGATACAGCGACGGTGGAATTATGCGATAGTGAAAAGGATTTAATTTTAAAGGTTTTTGCCATCATTCAGGATTATCCCATCGTTTTAACTTTCAATGGTGATGATTTTGATTTGCCCTATCTTTATGCTAGAGCACAGGATCCAGACATAGATCCAATTGCTAAAAAACCTATAGAAAAAGAACTCATACCCATTTTGGTGAAAAAGGAATCTTACATCAAAAGAGGCATTCAGGCAGATCCGGTTTCATTAAAATTTGGTGTACATATTGATTTATTTAGGACATTTCAAAACAGATCGGTCCAAAACTATGCCTTTAGTCACAAGTACTCGGAATTTACCTTAAATGCAATTTGTGAGGCCCTCTTGAATGATTCCAAAATAGATTTCGACGGCAACATAAGTGATCTTCCGATTGAAAAGTTGTCCGAATATTGCCTCAAAGACGCAGACTTGACTTTTCGTTTGTCGTCGTTTAACGATAACTTATTGATAAAATTGTTAATTATCATTTCAAGAATTTCCAGAATGTCTATCGAAGACATCACACGGTTTGGGGTAAATCAATGGATTAGGTCCATGATGTTTTATGAACACAGGCAACAAAATATCATTATACCCCGAAGAGAGGAATTACAGCAAAAAGGAACATCTTCCACAGTGGCCATCATAAAAGAAAAAAAATACCGTGGTGGCCTAGTTGTCGAACCCGTTTTGGGGATACATTTCAATGTGGTGGTTGTGGATTTTGCCAGCCTGTATCCTAGCATAATTAAGGTTCACAATTTATCATATGAAACAGTTAATTGCCCACATGAAAGATGCCGAAACGATCCAAATACCCACATAGAGCAAACAAATCATTGGGTTTGTAAGGAAAAGCGAGGTATGACTTCTGTACTAATAGGTACATTGAGGGATTTAAGAGTCAATTATTACAAGTACCTTTCAAAGGATAATTCCTTATCCACAGAAGATAAGCAGCTATATGGTGTAATTAGCCAGGCAATCAAAGTTATTTTAAATGCTACTTATGGTGTAATGGGTGCGGAAATATTCCCCCTGTACTGTTTGCCTGTAGCTGAAGCAACCGCGGCAATTGGACGAATCACCACAACAAAAACTATAAAAAAATGCGACAAAAACAACATCCAAGTTGTATATGGTGATACGGACTCTCTCTTTTTGAAGAATCCGTCCCAAGACGGATTGAATACGATCTCTTCTTGGGCAAGAAAGGAATTGGGTATTGATTTGGAGATAGATAAACGATATAGGTATGTGGTTTTTAGCGCACTAAAAAAGAATTATCTTGGAGTGTTGGAAGATGGCACTGTAGATGTAAAGGGGCTAACTGGGAAGAAATCCCACACCCCACCAATCATCAGGCACGCTTTTTACGACATATTGAATGTGCTAAAGGAGGTCTTTTCTGAAAACGATTTTGAAAAGGCAAGAGAAAAGATAAAAAAAATAGTCCAATCCATTGCAGAAAATCTGGAAAATAAAAGGATTTCCCTTGAGGAATTGAGTTTTAATGTCATGGTGAACAAGTCCCCTAGCAATTACGGAATAAAGACTTCAGAAAAGCGAAATGATAAATCCTTTTCCCTAGATGGCAAAGAAAATGAAATAGAAAACATAAAGGGGATCCCTCAACATATAAAGGCCGCTAAACAATTGGTGGAGATAGGAAAGCAGGTAAAAGCAGGTGATATCATTTCATATGTAAAGACCAGGACTTTGGATGGTGTAAAACCTGTTGTATTGGCTAACCAAATGGACATTGACACAGAAAAATACCTGGAAACAATGGAGTCAACGTTTGACCAAATCCTGTCGTCTTTGAATTTGAATTTCAAATCAATAATTGGAAAGCCTCGCCAAACAAACCTGGATGAATTGTTTTGGAATTAACCCAAGCTCCGCTGTTTTATATATTGACGACCTGATAGCTGATTGAAATGGATGAACTATCCCTGTTAGAAAACTTTTTCATCAAACCCGAATATACAAATTCAAAATGCTGTTTTTGCGATATTCCAAAGCAGATATCTTTTGGAGAATCAAATGTAAATGTTATAGGGCTTCCGATAGATATAACCACCACATTTGGCAAAACAACTTCCTATGGCCCAGAATCCATTAGAATAACTTCTGCAAATCAGGTAGAAACGCTAGTCTATGAAAAAAACCTTGAGGTCTTTGACAAATCCCTAATATATGATTTAGGCGACCTGTCATTATCAACCAACAAAAATTTCGATGTAAACAACAAAGGCGAGATAAAGTCATTCTGGAATGAGTTTGACGGCCAGATTTCCAAAATAATATCGCATTTGTTGGGACTAAATAAGAAACCTGTAGTTTTGGGAGGGGAGCATACAATTACTTATTTTACATTTAAAGAAATCTCAAAGAAAAACCCTTTGTTGATACATTTTGATGCCCACAGAGACCTAAAACCGATTTACGATGGGATGGAAATTTGCCACACAACCCCGTTTTATCATCTTATTGATGAAGGGTATCTGAAAGGCCGGGATCTCGTTCAAATCGGGATACGGCAATCCGATAAAAACGAAAACCATTTTGCAACAGACCATGAAGTCACAACATTTGACGCCTGGCATTGTTACAATTCATTTAGTTCTTTGACAGATTGGATAAAATCTAAATCCAGGGATAGGAACATCTACATATCCTTTGATATTGATGTGTATGATATTTCATATGTTCCCTGCACAGGGACCCCAGAACCATTTGGGCTGAATCCCTTCCAAATTTGTGAAATAATTAATAGCATAGATGACTCCTCCAATCTTGTTGGGTTGGATTTTGTGGAAACCGGCTTAAAAAATAACGATTACAGGGAGGGAGCTTTGGCAACCAATACGCTATTGAGGATTCTGACTCATAATTTCATAAAAAAAATATGATGCGTTTTTTTTAAGATAAGAAATACCCTCACACACAGACTCCTATGGGAAAAGCGCCTGATTTGGCTATCACATCATTATTTTGGGTCGGGCCGATAAAAATTCAGGCAAGTTTATGGGTAAAAACGGTTTGCCATTGACTATATCTGTGATGGTTTTTTGGATTTCATCAACTGTCAGCTCATGGTTGCTCTTTCTAATCCTATCCCGAATAGAAATGGTGTTGTTTGTTGTCTCCTTTTTGCCTATGATGGCTACATAGTGAATCCACTCCATCTCCGCATCCCTTATGCGTTTAGACAGCGACTCATCCCTGTCGTCTATATCGACACGAATGTTGTTTTCTTTAAGATAGTTGCTGATTTCGATGCATTTTGGGATAAAATCCTTGTCTACTGGAATCAATCTTATCTGGGTATTCATTAGCCATAGGGGCAAATAGGGTATTTTTCCCTGCTTCATTAGTTTTGCGGATTTTTCCAGTAACGCAAAAATCACCCTTTCGACAGCTCCACTTGGCGAGTTGTGCAAAATTATTGGGTTTTGTTTGTCTCCATTCTCGTCCACAAATGTAATTCCGTAACGCAATCCGTTCTCAATATCGATTTGGTCTGTGGACAGGGCAGAAGCTTTCCCCAGGTTATCCAAATAATTGAATTCCCACTTTAGCACAAAATAAAAGAACCTCTCTTTCCACATTTCGACCAATATCGGTTTTTTTATCTTGAGGCAAAACTGCTTTATAAAATCTTTGTTATTTGTATAAAAATCTTCTGTAAATCTTATGGCCATTTCAAGATCGTCTGACAGGGAGAGGCCAATTTCTTCAATGACTGACTTTGATAACTCTAGCCTTTTCATAAATTCCTCTTTAGATTGTTCCATATCCTTACAAAACGCGTGGCAATCCGGCATGGTAAATGCCCTCAATCTCCTTAAGCCAACCAGCTCACCGCTTTTTTCCCTTCTAAAACTGTATCTTGTGAGCTCATACAGTTTTAATGGCAAGTTCTTATAGGAAATCTGAAAATCCTTGGCCATTAGGAACTGGCCAAAACAAGCTGCAAAGCGAAGGAACAGTTCTTTTTGATCGGATTTAATGTTGTATTGTCTTGCTGGAAATCTGTTAAAGTAGCTTTCCATGGATGGGTGATGGGAATCATACATTATGGGGGTCTCAACCTCCAATCCCCCATATTGGGAAACCTTTTTTGTAATGAATTGCTCTAAGAGGGATTTCATGAGCCTTCCCTTTGGGTAAAACCTAATGTTTCCGGGGTCCGAGGCAGGCTCATAGTCCGCTATCCCCAACTTTCTCATTAGTTTAACGTGTGGCGGTTGTTCGTCTACTGTTCTTTTCTTTAATAACTCGTAGTTTAGTAACGCTTTTAGGTTGTCATCGCCTTTCTTATACGGGTAGTCCTCATGTGGTATCAGGTTGCCGTCCTTATCCAAAATGTACCAAAAGGATTTCAGTGAACCTTCAGCGGAAATGGCATTTGAAGTTGCAAGTAGGGGGTCTCCTTCATTTTGGTTTGTTTGGTTACTGCCTGTCATGCCTTTTTCATTTTTTGTAAATGCTTTGGAGTTTTCGGCTAAGGGGTGTCCTTTGATTTTTAGGTTTAATTCCTTGGTCCAACCAAATGGTGCTCTTGTTACCCTTACATCCTTTAGGTTTTCCCTTAATTCCGTTTCAATTTGCCTTAGTAAGTTATATGCGTTTTTGGGGGATTCCAGATTTGAGCTTAGGTGAGAGTAGGGGTAAAGTAAAACCGAATCGCACTTGATTTTATCCAGATAAATTCTGACCTCATTTATGAAATCGTTGATTATTGATCCGTCATTATCGTTTTTTTCGATGGATATCAGAATGACAACCGACTCCTCAATTCTCTTTTTTTCTTTAACTATGTCGGGTTCGGCCTCTTTGATTTCGGTATCAACAGGATAATATTCTACATAATCAACGTGTAATTGTAAAACTTTCATAATTAACTATTTAAGATAATTTGGTTTGATATAATCCATACTCATTTAATGCGAACATGAGTAATGTTTTTTATTGGATTTTGCAGGGATATGTTATGGGAATAATTGATGTAATTGTGGCGTGTTCCTTTGATGACTCTCAAGAATACTGCACATATGATAATCCATTCTATTCCCAAAATGAATTGATGGGATATTCCTTAATGCTTATCCATTCCAGGTTTTCTGAAATGAACGGGACAAATGGCTTTGGTCACCTAGAGGGTCTGATTGAAAGGGTGATATCCCATGAGACCATACATGTAGTGATAAAGAAATTGGAGGGAACAGAAGTGTCAGATAAGTTAGATGATTTGGAAATCTTTTTTCCTCTCGGAAGGGGTAAAACCCACATAATCAGAATGAATTTTTTAGGCTATGCTAGCGATAACACGGGTTTGATTACAGTTAACTGAAAAACTCCGTAATCTTGTAGTTTTTTGACTCTTTTGCCAAATTTATAATCTCTTTTTTAAAGGAAATATTTTGTTTTATGCCAGAAAAATTTTTGATGAAATCTATTTCGTCGTCAAATAGTGTGGGTTCATAGTTAAAGATTTGGTTATAGATTAGCTTTTGGTTTATCTTTTGGATATTTCGTAGGTTTCTATACAGATTGTTATAGTTGATGTCTATTTTTGACTTCTCAAGCGCTCTTATGAGATTGGCTTTGTTTATGTTTAATAGGCTGTCTGAGAATACTCTGTTATATTTATTTATCATGGTGAACATTTGCTTATCATTCAAATACCCAATTATTGTTGAGGGTACTATTTTGTGGAGCCCGTTTTTCCTAATCCTGTTGGCATGGTCGTTGTCCAAAATGATAATAGAACGGCCAAACGTTAGGATTGCCTCAATTATTTGGTTTGACAATCGTTCGTCTAGCTTGTCTTTATCCGACTTGATTTCAACTGGGTAAATAATCAGATTTTGTATTTTTACTTTGTATCTGTCGGAAATGGATTTGAGTAGTTGGTTTCTGAAAAAAATGCTTTTTATGTCCTCATCAATTTCAATGGACTTGTTGTTTATGTTTTTCATCTTTATCTCTTTTGTTTTTATCATTGCTAAAATTAGATCAAATTTTTTGTTTAAACCCTCATTCTTTATTTCTATAATGTTACTAGGCTTATAGTCATAATTTGAAAAGAAATTGTGGTTGCTGTTGGATTTAAGGAAATCGATAAATTTTATTTTTAATTCTCTTTCATTCATATTATGGTAAGGCTTTAGCTTCAGAATGAGTGGTTATCTGCAAATGCTTTTTAACTCCTTTATAAAGTTGCCCAAATAAAAAAGCATTTTATCCTTGTCGTTTTCATTTTCCAAAATTAGTTTCAGCAAGGAGCTACCAACGATTATCCCATCGGCTCCTGACCTTATTATGTTTCTCCCGTCCTTTGGATTGCTTATTCCAAAACCCACAGCTAGTGGAATTTTATATCTGTTCGTAATTGCCTTGGTTTTCGCTACTGCTTCAAACGTGTATTTTTCAAATTTGGACCTGGAGCCAGTGGTTCCAAAGATTGACACCATGTAAACAAATCCGGATGAAACGGAGGCGATTTCCGCCAATCTTCTATCCGTGGTATTTGGTGCGGATAAAAAGACGGTTACTAATCCCAATTGCCTCGCAATGCCGACATACTCCTGGGATTCTTCAATGTTTAGGTCTGGTATGATAAAACCGTCTATATGGTTTTTTTTTGCAGCGGATAAAAAATTCTTTGAGTTGTTTGAAAAAACAATATTGGAGTATGTCATAAAAAGAAAAGGGGTGTTTTTGTATTTTTTTTTCATCTCATTTACAAATCTAAAACATGTTGATGGTGTTACTCCCCTGGCCAATGCTTTTAGGGAGGCAGCTTGAATGATTGGCCCATCTGCCATGGGATCTGAAAACGGTATGCCGATTTCAATTATGTCTGCGCCTGACTCTATAAGAGTGCTGACAATTTCTTTAGACGTTTCTATATCCGGATAACCCCCAACAACATAACAGATTAGGGCTTTCTCGCCCTTTTCTGAAAGCTTGTCAAATAGTGCATTGACTTTGTTTCTTTCAGGCATCGCTAATACCCGCCTTTTTTTTCATTAACTGGTCTTTTTCTTTTGATCCTTCTATAGCCTCTAGATTTTCCTTAACTATTTGGAGATCCTTATCGCCTCTACCAGAGATGGTAACAACAACCATGTTGTCTTTGGAAAATTTC
This sequence comes from Candidatus Nitrosocosmicus sp., assembly GCA_037720485.1. Classification (GTDB taxonomy): domain Archaea; phylum Thermoproteota; class Nitrososphaeria; order Nitrososphaerales; family Nitrososphaeraceae; genus Nitrosocosmicus. The sequence continues at coordinate 7,135 of JBBJMN010000047.1, read as the reverse complement.
TTTGAGTTTTTAACCAAATAAGCTATAGCATGGGATGATTCTAAAGCCGGTATAATTCCCTCCAGTTTTGACAAAAGCAAATATGCTCTAATGGCTTCGTTATCTGTTACTACAGAGTAGTTTACCCTTTTGTTGTCTCTAAGATAGGCGTGTTCCGGACCCACCCCGGGATAGTCAAGTCCTGCGGATATGCTGTGAGCCTCCCTTATTTGCCCGTTTTCATCCTGAAGAAAGTAGCTCTTCATCCCATGCAGGATACCTATTTTGCCTCTGGATAAAGTTGCCGCGTGATGTTTTGAGTTTACCCCTTTACCCCCTGCTTCAACCCCATAAAGCTGTACCTTGTTATCGTTTATAAACGGAAAAAAGGTGCCTATTGCATTGCTCCCTCCTCCAATGCATGCAATGATGGAGTCTGGTAACGATCCTGTTCCTTGGATTATCTGTTCCTTGATCTCCCTTCCTATGATGCTTTGGAAATCCCTCACAATTGTGGGAAATGGATGTGGCCCCATTACTGTCCCTATTAAATAATGAGTGGTCTTAACATTTGTTATCCAGTCTCTTAATGCTTCGTTAACGGAGTCCTTTAGTGTCATTGAACCAGAAGTAACCGGGTGAACCTTTGCATTGAGCAAATTCATTCTAAAAACATTTGATTGTTGTCTTTCAACGTCCTTTGCGCCCATGTAAATCTCCGTTTCCAGGCCAAAAATCACAGAGGCCATTGCGGTTGCCACGCCATGCTGTCCAGCGCCTGTTTCTGCAATAATCCTTTTTTTCCCCATCTTATGGGCTAGCAGGCCCTGGCCGATTGTATTGTTAATCTTGTGGGCACCACTGTGCAAAAGGTCTTCTCTTTTCAAAAAGATCTTTGGGCCTTTTAGGTGTCTGGTCAGGTTTTTTGCAAAGTAAAGTGGAGTTGGTCTGCCGGCATAATTTTGCAGCAGATATGTCAATTCCTTTTGAAATAGTTTATCTTTCTTTAATTTTTGGTAACTGTGATCCAATTCATCTAGAGCTGGTATCAGGGTTTCAGGAACATGCCTTCCCCCAAAGATACCAAATTTTCCCACATTGCTTTGTTTCATCGGTAAAGTTAAATAAAATTGATTATTGTTACTTAATACTTTATCTATTATGCATTAATAGGCTAAGTAAAGTTTATTGATTTCCGTACCTAAATTTTCAATATTTTCCATCAGACTTGTTCCAACAAGAAATGCATCAGCTCCAAATTTCTTTAGATAAACGATATCTTCCTTTGAGTGAATTCCACTCTCTGATAGAATTAGATTGTTGCCTTTGCTACAGCTTTGTAGGATTTGCTTTGTCGTATCTAAATCTATTTTGAGGGTATCCAAGTTTCTGTTGTTAATCCCAATGATGTCAAATAACCTGTTGCCTTTCTTATTTAGTTTTACTGTGTCGTCAAACTCCTCCTTAAGATGAGTTTCAACAATGACTTGCAAACCCAGTTTTTTTGCGTGCTCCCCGAGTTTTTCTAAACTGCCCTCTGCCATGTCCTTGTCGAAAATTGTCTTGATTAATAAAATACAGTCTGCCCCTATTTTTTTTGCCGTACTGATTTGGATTTCGCTAACAATGATATCCTTCATTAAAATTGGTAGGGTGGTCTTTTTTCTAATTCTCAAAATGTGGTCTATAGAACCATTAAAGAGAAAAGGTTGAGTTAATATGGATAAACCGGATGAATGCGCGTTTTCCATTTCTGTTGCTATTGTTTCCAGACTCACGCTATTACTATCCAGTATTGTGCCCTTTGAGGGGGATGAAAGTTTTATTTCAGTTATTAGTGGCACGTGTTTGCAATTCCTTAAACTTTTTCCCAGATCTATGGTTGCGTGGTTGTTGAAATTAGAGTCACTCTTTAATTCATAAGATCCATTATCTATAGACTTGAATGAGTTATCTACAAGGGTTTTTAATAGGGACCTATTTCCAAAAAACCTTAGATTATTGATGGTCATGCTAAGATGAAAGGGTTTATTGTAATTAATGGTTTAATTTGTTTAGGAAATTGTCCATCCTAATTACTTGTAAAAGTTAATGTACCTGTCTTTCTTTTGATATTCGTTGTGATTTTTTATTGTGTTGATCAGAATGTCCAAACAGGTGTTCTCTGTAATCTCTCCAGTTACGACCTTTGAAGACAAAACTGAAATATCAAAATAGTTTTCCAAAGTAGAACTCATTTTATGAAGAGTATCGGATTTTTTCACAAGGTTTTTTATTCTGAGGGTATGGTAATTCATATGAATTTCATCTGCTTCATCATAGTCAACACCATAAATGTCCGATATTTTCAAGTTAATGTTTTTTTCATTTTCTTTGGAAATATTATTGTGTAGTGTATCTATTGCATTTTTTCCTTTTAATGCCTTATTTTTGCTGTTGCTGTTATCGGAACCATCTTCTTCAACTTTAAAAGAATTCATAATAGGGATACTAACCGTTAGCGACCCGCGATACAAAAACCTTTCAGTATATATTTTTGCTTGTCAATCCACTGAAACTTTGGTTATTTGTGTCGATGGTCTTTCTTTTTAATAAACACTTAATTATAGAATGATGGGTTTACCTTTTCTATAAAGTTATGGTCATTCCTCCAAAATTCATATTTGTTACAGGTGGTGTAATGTCTGGCTTAGGAAAGGGAATTGTAACTTCTTCTACTGCAAAATTATTGCAACTTTGTGGGTTAAAGGTGTCATGTATAAAAATTGACCCATACCTTAACTACGATGCCGGAACAATGAATCCTCTTACTCATGGCGAGGTATTTGTAACTGAAGATGGTGGTGAATGCGACATGGATGTTGGTAATTATGAACGGTTTCTTAATCTAAACCTAACCATAGACCACAATATTACTACGGGTAGAATTTATTCTAATGTGATAAAATCTGAAAGAGAGGGCAAATACCTTGGCCAATGTGTTCAAATCATTCCCCATATAACTGATGAAATTAAAAACCAGTTAAGAGAAATACCTGTAAAAGAAAATCTGGACATTCTGGTAGTTGAATGTGGAGGTACAGTTGGCGATATTGAGAGCTTGCCATTTTTGGAAGCATTAAGGCAGATGAAACTCGAAGACGAACATTCTGACACCTTTTTCATTCATGTGACCTTGGCACCTGTTTTAGATACAGTGGGGGATCAAAAAACTAAACCCACTCAGCATAGTGTTCAGGAGTTGCGTAGGATCGGCATTCAGCCGGATCTTTTAGCTGTAAGGTGCAAAACTCAATTGACCCAAGAAACAATAAGAAAAATCTCACTTTTTGCAAACATTTCTCCTGAATCTGTAATGTCTTGCCATGACGCTCCCTCAATCTATTCGGTGCCTGAAATTTTATATGAACAAGGAATTGCAAAAGTGATTTTAAAAAAGTTGAATTTATCATTTGTGTTAGATGATATTTCTGATTGGAAGAAAATATCAAAAACCTACGTTAGCTACAATGATCATATAAAAATTGCAATAATAGGCAAATATGTTAATCTAAAGGATAGCTATGTCAGTGTCTACCAAGCATTACTCCATGCGGGTGCAAAACTTGGTACTGAAATAGAGATTGATTGGATTGATTCTGAAAAATTCGAAGTAAAAAGTGGGAATGGGCATGATCATGGATCATTTGGTAACAGCCCTAATTCACTTTACTCTTATGATGGAATATTGGTTCCAGGTGGTTTTGGCAGGAGGGGCAGCGAGGGCATAATCAACGCGTCAAATTATGCACGAGTCAACAATATTCCCTATTTGGGAATATGTTTTGGTTTTCAATTGGCAATAATTGCTTTTGCAAGATATGTTTGTAAATTATACGACGCAAACACCACCGAAATTAATGAGACAACCACAAATCCTGTAATAGTATACATGCCCGAACAGAGGCATATTAAAAATTTAGGAGGCACAATGAGGCTTGGTTTGCATGAAATTGAGCTGTCCTCTGATTCAAATGCCTTTGAAATCTACAAAAGTAGCTCAATTGAAAGAAGGCATAGGCATAGATATGAATTTAATCAAAATTTTAAAGAACTATTGGAAAGGCATGGCATGATATTTACTGGATCATCTGACAACAAAAAAAGGATTGAAATACTGGAAATACCAAATCACATCTTTTATTTTGGAATCCAATATCATGGAGAATTTCACAGCAGGCCCGGAAATCCCGAGCCGTCTTTTGAGCAATTCATTAGAGCGTCAATAAAGAATAAAAATTCAAAAAAAGATATCTAAATTTTTAACTCATAAATTTTCTGCCTCGCATCTCTCAAAGAAATTTTCTTTTTGACATAGCCCCTATTAAGTAAATGTGATAATGACAGCCTAATGGTCCTCTCGGGAAGCATTGTTTTGTTTATCAAGTCTTTTTGTGTCATTGTGCCTTCATATTCCAAGGTTTTTAAAATTAGTTTTGCGCTAGGTGGCATCTTCAAAAGATCTTCGGCATATTTAACTTTTTTTTCTATAATGTTTGTTGCAGAGTAATTGTTGTTTAGGGTAACCAGTTTTGCTGGAAATTCATGCTTATGGCAAAGTAGTTTATCTGAAATTTTTATTCTAAATGTGCCATCTAGGATAACTTCACAGTGATGGCTTGAAGTTATATCAGCTATTTCAATAGAGCTGTCACTTGAAACAATGAGTGGCCTCCTTGTGTTGTCTAGGGAATTTACAGAAATGGCAACAAAAACGTGGGAGTTCTGTAACACTATTGGTCCACCGGCTGACATTGCATATGCAGTTGAGCCTATTGGGGTTGCAATTATAACTCCATCACTATTATCGTGCCAGATGTCTTTGTTGTTTATCCGTAAAAAATGCTCCATTAGGATGGCGCTTTTATTTGAAAATATTGCTACATCGTTTAAGACGGGTTCTACGTCTTTGCCGTCAACATTTACCGCCAATCTCTCTTCTTCCCTCACATCATAGTTTCCGGACTTTAGTTTGTCTTTGATTTTTTCAATTTCTTTTACATCTATTTGAGCAAGAAAACCAGTAGAGTTGGATTCATAGATACCCAAAACAGGTGCGGACTCAACTGAAACTTTATGGAAATAATTCAGTATACCTCTGTCACCACCAGGAACCAATACAAGATCAACATCCTTTGCAATTGCTTGGTTTGAGCTGTTCATTATTAGTGTTTGAATATGGGATTCTTCAAGTGATTTGATTAATTGAGATAGGACTGTTGAATCTTTTCCTGTAAACCCTGATAGAGCGATTCGCATTATGTAAATCTTTGTTAAATTAAGGTAATTTAATAAAGTTTGTTTTTTGGGGAATTTACTCGATAATTTTGAATTTAACCGTGTTGTAACAATAAGATGCATGTCTCTCAATTATGTTTATTTTTCTTGGCACCTTTTCCAACCCCATTGTTTTTGAATCTAACGCACCAATAACAGAACCAACACCAAAGCATAATCCCCATAAAGGATCCTTTTCTTTTAGATATGAACATGTGAATCCTGTTGTTAGTATATCGCCTAATCCGGTAGAATCAATATTTGGTCTCTGCTTTAAATCCAAAGTATAAACTGTTTTTTTGTGTAAAAGTGATATCCGGTTATTGCTGGTAGAAACCACGAAATCCAGGTTGTATCTTTTCCTTAGAAGTTTCATTCCCTCAATTCCTATAATTCCGTTTGTTAGTACTGAAAGCTCACTTTCATCTGCTTTTATAGCTGTTATGCCTTTAATGCCAACATCTAATTGTGTCTTCAGTGAAATCATGGAGGTCTCTTTGTTCCAATGCCGTAGGAAACCCTGTGGATCCAGCATTATGAATCTGTCTTTTTCTTTTGCTTGGTGGAGAATTTGAAATATCTCGTTTGGAACTTCATCAATGACTGGGCTTAATACAATGCCGTCAAATTCGCCCGTATCTGATAAGGTTGTATTGATCGGGGAACATTTTGATAAAAGAAACAGATCCCTGCCCCCATCCCTGTGCATAATTAGCCTGAACCTTGTTGTGGGGTTTTTGTCATCGACCTGATCTGGTTTTATGTAAATACTGTTTTGGTATAGGTAGTCTAGTTTTTCGCTATCTAGATCATGACCTATTTTGGTAAATAAGACCACATCAAAATTAAACGTTTTTGCAATTACGTTGCCATAACAAGACGGTCCCCCCAGACTTTCGGTTTCAACTCCTTCCATGTCTTTAATTGAATCTAAAACAATGTGTGAAAAAATACCTATCTTCATATTCTTAAACGATTCAATATGAAAAATTTTATTCAACATAATAAGGTTATCATAAGATTTAAAGGATAGAAATAGTTTCAAAAATAATAGATGCCTAAAAAAAGAACCAGTAGGGGTAGAACCAAAGGTGGAAAGGGGAGTTCAGGAACTGTTCATTGTAGTCAATGCGGCGCAATGGTGCCAAGGGATAAAGCAAAGAAAATTACCGGAAGGATTACTTTAGTGGAGCCAACTCTTGCAAAAGAATTGAAGCAACAAGGGGCATATATTGCACCATCATCTGATGTGAAGTTTTATTGTGTTTCTTGTGCAGTGCATAGGGGTATAGTTAAAGTGCGTTCTGAAAGTGATAGAAGAAATTCAGGAAAGCTAGGTTGATGATATTTGTAACTTTTATTGAATAGAAATCGCAAATTTTAATATAATAGCGTGTTATATCTTAAAACTTTTTAATATTTTGTTTTTGAGGCAATCAAACATAAATAAATTGTATGGGTGTTTCTATAAATCAATGTGAGTTAGATAAAGACTAAATTAATTCTAATTCCAATGATATTACTTATTTCAACTCATTTGCCTTTTCGTTATCCTCTTTTTTAACATTTGTCTCTGATGGTGAAGTTGTAGTTGATGCTGTGGAAGTGGTTGTTGTTGAAGGTTTTTTATTGTCTTTTTTGGGCTCAGGTGATGGGGGTGGGGAAACGGGTTTTACACTTTTTCGGTCTTCCTCTTCAAGGTCCGAAATTATCTGATCCGTATTTCTGCCGGTTTCATTCGGATCAGACCCACTATCTATGAACATTGCCTTCCTTGGTGTAGTGGTTCTGGTCTCCTCAGGCCTTGTTCTGGTCTCCTCAGGCCTTGTTCTGGTCTCCT
>JBBJMN010000148.1:0-4185 GCA_037720485.1 Candidatus Nitrosocosmicus sp. | reverse complement strand
AAAATAATAAGTTTATAGAATTGCATTCATTTTTTATCAAAATGATAACGAATTAATTTGTAAATATTTTGCAATTCCATTAATGGGTTTTGGGAATTTATTATAGTCCTTCCAATTATCAAATAATCAGATCCACAATCCAATGCAGATTTGATATCCCCGCCTTGTGTAACCAATCCTGGAGAGTAGATAGGAATTTTTTTTTTGTTTTTCGAAAGTTCTTTTAAAACCTCCAATCTGTTACCTCCTATAATAACACCATCTACATCACAGTTAATCGAATTTTCATAAAAGACACTATAAAATTGGCTTTTAGTGTTTGTCAGCCCATCTAATGACGGAATAGATACAGATGAACCAAATCCCTCATTGGCGCCACTATGGCTCATATACACAAGTGATATAATCCCACAGTTTAAAGAATGGGCAGAGCTAACTGTGGATTTAAGGTTATCTTTTCCAATAAATGGATTAACTATAATGGAATCAAACCCCATTGCATGTAGATATCTAATAGTCACATCATTTGTGTTTGGGATGTCATTTAATTTTATGTCCGCTATAACCTGCAATCTTTCTCTATGCGCAACAAGATTTATTTTTTGCAACTCGGTAAAAGATAATGGCAGTATTACATGAAAATTCAACTTGATTGCGCATAAACATTTACCCAATTTGGTAATCATATTTAACACATAGCTATATAGATTATTTGTACCATAGATTGGATCTATAGCCAGAATTAAATTGCTCTGTTTGTCTTTACTTAAAACATCTATTCTTTCTGAAAAAGGAATCGGTCTTGGCATGTTATGATTTAACAAGTGGGTGGTTTATATCTAATATAATTATTTTTATACAAATAAATCCAGCATAACCAGCGTTATCAAAGCAATAATTCTCATTTGATTGAGCGCAAAATATAAAAAAGATAAACAACAGACCCCATCAAAATGCAAATTTGATCCACGTATCAAAAAAATACAATAAAAAATCAATCTAAAGAAAAAAAGGTTATTTAACATAAATAATAAACATGATAGAGGTTTGGGCAAACAGATTACCCGAATGAAAGCTAAAAAGGATAGTGGGACTTTGGAGTCGCATGGAACAATGTAAATGAAGGAGAAAAAGAAGACAGCACAAATAAGATATGCAAAAGATATTAATCTTTAGAATGTTCGCAGACTCAAAAAAATACACTCAGAGAATGTTGTTATGGTTCTAAAAGATTAGAAAAAGAAGACAGGATTGTGTATCAGTTATTAGATGGATGGAAAATAGTGGAAAAATAAAGCGGTTAATTAAAAAAGGATTTTTAGGAATTGATTGTTCAAGCGCGGTTTAATAAAAGAAAACAACATTTAATATTGAAAAATAATCCAAATATCATTATGACAGGTTACCCGGAAGACGATGTTAAAAATGCAGCGGAGATAAGGGAGTGGTTGACCAAATTAATTTCTGAAAAACAGGATGAGATAGAAAAAATGAAGATAACATTATCATTAATTGACACTGTTTTAAAGCAAGGGAGTTTTAGGACCGCAGCAAACCTTAGTTTAAACAAAAAACCACTTCCTAACGAAAAATCATTTAGTGGTGAAAATGAAATTAAAAGAGACAAGAACCCACAACCACAACGAAATCATGACGAACAATCACAATCAATAGAAACCAGGCAAATAAAAAGAATGAAAGACAATACTTTAATTGCAAATGTAGAAGTTTCAAGAGAAAAAATAGAGATAACACCCATGGAATCAATTAACTTCGATATAGACACCCCACCATTCAAATCATTTTTCATAAATAGAATTCTAGAGGGAATGAAAAGCAAAGATGTAGACAAAGTCAAACAAGGACAAATAGACACTGCAAACATAATTGCCTACAATACAATACCTAAAGACAACAATGATAACACCATAAAAAAAATCGAAATCAAAAACTATAGAGATAAAGAAAGGGTAAATGAAATATTCAATACAGTGGCATGGGTGTTTACCAGAATGTTAGAAAAAAGTGAAAAATAAATGGATAAAATAATTGTTTTAGATTTTGGGTCACAATACAGTCATCTAATATGCAGAAGGATAAGAGAGTCCAATATCTATTGTGAATTATTGCCCTACAATACACCAATCAAAACAATTTTAGACTTTAAACCAAAGGGAATTATTTTTTCAGGCGGACCAGCAAGTGTTTACGAAAAAAATTCCCCGAAGCCAGATGAAAAAGTATTTGGCATTGGTGTCCCAATTTTAGGAATATGCTATGGGCACCAAGTCATAGTAGATCATTTCAAAGGAAGAATAAGAAGAGTCACAAATAGAGAATATGGGAACGCAGTATTAAAAATAAAAGATAAAAATAATTTGTTCAAAGACATCAGAACAAGTAACATCCAGTGCTGGATGAGTCACAGCGATACAGCAGAGATAATCCCAGAAGGATTTGATATTTTAGGGGAGACCGATAGTTCATCCTCAGCAGCCATTGGAAACAGGGAAAGAAAAGTATTTGGGTTGCAGTTCCATCCGGAAGTGGCGCACACCGAAAATGGGACTCAGATACTAAACAATTTCTCCAATGTAATTAGCGGAGCAAAACCAGATTGGAATATGAGTGATTTCGTTCAAAGCAGTATAGAAAACATAAAAACAAAAGTTGGTAAAGATAAAGTGTTGTGTGCTGTCAGCGGCGGAATAGATTCAACAACAACAGCTGTTTTAATTCACAGGGCAATCAAAGAAAACTTGACCTGTATTTTTGTCAACCACGGATTACTAAGAGAGAACGAAGAAAATGTTGTAAGGGAACTTTTCAACGAAAAACTAGGCATATCCATTAAATATATTGAAGCACAAGAAAGGTTTTTACAAAAACTAAAAGGAGTGTCGGACCCAGAAGACAAAAGAAAGATAATCGGAGAAGAATTTGCAAGGGTTTTTACAGAATTTGCAGAAGAAGAAGGCCCATTTCAATGGCTAGCACAAGGAACACTATATCCAGATGTTATAGAGAGTGGCGTATCCAAAGGTCCAGCAACAGTCATCAAAACACACCACAATGTAGGCGGATTGCCTAGCTGGTTGAACCTAAAGGTAATAGAACCTTTGAGATATTTGTATAAGGATGAAGTCAGGGAGGCCGCCAAAATACTTCAAATACCCAAAGAATTGCTTTCAAGACATCCCTTTCCAGGCCCTGGACTCGCTGTAAGAATTTTAGGCGAGATAAATGAAGAAAAGATAAGGATATCAAAAGCAGCAAGTAAAATTGTAGAAGATGTATTATCGGAAGACAGCATGTACAACAAAATTTGGCAAGCCTATGCAATGGTAGGTGATGACAAAGCTGTTGGCATTTTAGGCGACAGGAGGATATACGGGCATATAGTTACGGTAAGAATAGTTGAATCAAAAGATTCCATGACAGCAGATTGGGTAAGGGTCCCATATAACACCCTGGAAAAAATCAGTTCGAAAATAACAAATGAAATAGAAAATGTAACTTGGGTGACATATGCAATATCCAGCAAACCTCCAGCCACAATTGAGCCCCAATAATCAATACCACAGCAATAATTCAGAAACAAGAAGACGAAAACACAAAAGATAAACAATATGGATGAATAACCTCAAGATTTTTATTGTGATAGAATCTCTCAAGTAAAGATCTTGGGATCATTTTTATTTTTACAGTTGATCTCAACAATAAAACAAATGTATAGACTTAGTCCTCAAATACTAGTTTTCCCTCTCAAATTACTAATATCGGATAACTAGAGATTGAAAAAGGATCGCCATTCCAAACTATAAAAGATGATTTGAACCCAGGTTTTATTTGACCTATATTTGGTATCCCCAATATTCCAGCAGCCTCTGAAGTAATTTTAGATATTGCAGAAGGTCTTGATAATCCAAATCGCAATAGGTGCCTCAGAGTAAAGAACATGGTCCTCTGGAGAGTAATTGGGTGATCACTCATAAGAGAGAATTTGGCACCGGATTTCAATAGCAATTCAGCGTTTCTCCAATTATTGTGTCTTAGTTCATCCTTATTGGAAAAAGAATCATGGGTCCATAAATGATTGGGATTGAATTTGCTTTAAGGGCTGCAAAGATTTCTTCACGGTGTACATCAAGGCAGTGATTTGCAACAACTTTCAAATTGAACTCC
>JBBJMN010000147.1:0-4202 GCA_037720485.1 Candidatus Nitrosocosmicus sp. | reverse complement strand
CGCCAGGTCGCTCCTGCCATCTGTGATAAAGCTCTTTATCATTACCTACAATAAACACCTCGAGCCTGCCATCTGGGTTAACCACTACAACGGGATCACTGTCGTCTGGCCATTTTCCACCAAGTGATTCCCACCTTCCATTCCAATCTCCGCCAGGTCGCTCCTGCCATCTGTGATAAAGCTCTTTATCATTACCTACAATAAAAATCTCTAATCGTCTGTCGTGAGTACCTATAGCAATTAGGTCGTTGCCATCTCTTCTTGGCCATTTTCCACCAAAAGAATTCCAATCCAAGGTTTACTTTACAACTTAACAATAGTGTTTGTCCCCAATTTATTTTAATTCTTTAGTGGTAGAGATTAAGCTCCTATTATCTAAATCCGGTAAGATGGGTGGATAAGTGTCGATATTATCAAATTAGCTAGTTGGTTTATCAATTCCTTAATTAGGAATAACAATGGAAATGTGTGATTTACTTTATTGTTATATTAATTTAGCAATTCAAGTTCCCTTTTGAATTCTTTTAGGGTGTCATCATTGATGATGCAAAACTCTACAAATTCAACAGATGAGTTATCACCCTCTTTTTGAAAAAACTTTACAGTTTCATTCACCAGTATTTTTGCACATTTGTCTTTAGGAAAACCAAAAATACCAGAACTTATCGCAGGAATGGATATGCTACTAAAACCTTTTTGAGTAGCAAGTTCTAAAACACCATTAATTGCATTATTTAGCTTATCTTCCTCGTTGCCTTCACCCATTTGAGGTCCGACTGTGTGAATAACTGACCTGCAAGGTAATTTTCCGGCTGAAGTTATTACAGAAGTTCCTACGGGAACAAAACCTATGTCGTTACTCTCCTCCTGGATTATCCTTCCACCTTTTCTGACAATAGCTCCTGCAACCCCGCCCCCATGGTTAAGATGGGAATCGGCGGCGTTAACTATGGCATCCACATTTCGTTCAGTGATGTCGCCTTTTACTAGCCTAACTATTTTATTATTCTTTAGTTTTTTCTCATAGACTATGTGTTCAGCCATATACACACATCATATCTGTATTAGTTGCTTAACGTTTTAATATGTTATTATCGTAAGTAAATTTTTTTTCTTTTAAATTAACACCGTCGGAAAAATAATTCAAAAGACTATTCATTAACAGATATGACCAAGATCTAAAAATATACAAAATAGGGCTTAATTATACAAATATCTAATAATTATCCATTAAAATTGGGTAAATTAAAATGTCTTTGATTTGGATTTTCTGATTATTGGAGAAAAATATTGAAATAGTTTTTTTAATGGAGATCGAGTTTCAATGTCAGGTTATAATAAGTTCATGCAATGAATTGGCTATAAGCATCAAATCCGATAATGTTATTCATTGTTGGGCTCTAATTCAATCAATACTTTTTGCTTGTACAAATATTTCTAAAATCCTTTGTCCCACGACTCCACGAGATGAATCTTTGGTAGATGAGTTTAAAGAACGGGGGGAATATCTTATGAAAAAACTTTCAATCAATGAATCATCCTATCTCGTGTCTAAATACTTGCGTAATGATTTTGAGTGTTTAGACGAAATACTCCACAGTTGGGCAAAGGAATCTGACAATGCAATAGTCCCCGGAAACATTGAATCACTTCGGTATGTACATGTGGAGAATAGGTTAAAAAGATCGGTTATGGCAAACTTTGATCCAAATACGTTTGTTCTAACATTATGGACAAAAGAGTTCCCCATAAAGGAAATTTTCGATGAATCCCAACGGTTATTGATGAAGACTCAAAATAATCTTAGAAAACTGAATAGTTTTTACTCGTGAATGCTTTGTTATCTGTTGTTTCTTAGGTCACAGGTCAGGTTTATGCAACTGCTTTTTTTTATGATTTAGTAAGTATATTTAGAATAAGCGTTACCATGGATAAATTGAAATGTTTTTAAATGATTTAGATTGGTGCCATTTAACTGCTAGAGCAAAAACCACCAGTATGTCCATATACAATAGTCTTCATTAAAGGGATTGTTTTTAATGAATGCTTAAAATATGCTCATATCTTGAATAACTAATTGAGGTCAAGTTATAAAAATGGAAAAAATGAATGAAGGGACATTCAAATGGGAAGGCGGTCTTTTAGCTTTTTCTTGCGGTTGCAAAATGGAATTTGATCCAGATCGATTTGATTTAGCTGAAGCCGAATACTGCAAATTCCATGCAAAAACCAAATTCAATTAAAAAGAGAACTCAGATACAAGTGGGCTGATATGAATAGGCATGAATATGGCGATAATAAACATCTTGTGAGACAAAAGCAATATCAATTAACGATATGTAATTAAATATGTATATCCATATATAATTAAAAAGTTAAAATAACTTTCATAAATAGAAGTTAATTTTGCGTTGGAATGAATGCTATGTTTCAGAAATTGCTACTAAATTAATTTCTCTATGTTAGTTATTCTAGGTTAACGTTTAACCTATTCGATCAGTGTTCTGTTCATATTGACCTATTTATTGTACATTATTGTTTTTCTTGTCGTGCAGGATTTATAATGATAAACAAAGCTTTTTTCGGTATTTTCAAACCCCTATAGAAAAATATGGTAAAGGAAATTCTTGCTTTCTATATGTTCTCATTGCCATGGTTACCATCCAACCATTTCTGATGCACTTTCGTCATATATTTTGATAATCAAGACTCCATCTCGTATTCTTTGTCAAACAGATAGCGTAAACGTCATTTATGGATCATGTAAGAATATTGAGGAAAGCGAGGATCTGTATGATAATTTAGTGTTTAAGTGGAATATAGTATTTGTATTCTCTCTCTTTGGCTAAATTACTAATATACTATAGTGTTTATATCGATAAATGGATTATCATTGGTAGACCTTATCTATGGCATGGGTATAACTGATATCGTAAAGGATTCCCCAGCTATTTTTGACATGCTTAGAAAATATTTTTCAATTAGATTTTTAAAATCAAAACCGTTTATCTACGGTTCTGCGGATATCATTAATGTATGTAATTTACACTGTTCTCATTGTTATTGGTGGAAAACCAAAAGAAACGAACCAGATGAATTGGGCACTGAAGATTGGAGGGAAATAATCAAACAGACATTTAAAAAACACCATGTGTATGTTGTTACCCTTGTTGGTGGTGAACCTATGATGCGCCAGGACATTATCAAGGTTTTTTGCGATGAGATGCCAAGAAGAGTCTGCGTAGTCACAAATGGCACTTATCCACTGACACGCTTTGATAATCTTTACTTTTACTGGGTTTCTTTTGATGGGACAGAGCAGGTTCATGATAGTATAAGGGGGAAAGGCGCATATTCAAAAACCAAAAAGAATGTTTTAGATTATATTAAAGGACCACCCCGTAATGGCAAACCTGCATGGAAGGATATTTGGATTACCATGACCATAAACTCACTAAACTATACTACGATAGACAACCTGGTAAACGAATGGAGGGAAACAATAAACAAAATAGTATTTCAATTTCATACTCCATTTGCAGACAATGATCCTTTGTGGTTACCTTTTGGTAATACTAGGAATAGCATAATAGACAACATTGTCAAATTAAAAAGAAAATATCCTGATTTTATCATGAACACGGAAAAACAACTAGAATTACTGAAGGGCAACTGGGGAGGGATCAAAACCACCCCTGTAGATTGTCCCACTTGGGCGATACTATCTTTGGATCACAAAGGAAAAGCAAAACAACCTTGTTGTATAGGGAGCTCTGACAATAAAGCAATGAAGCCACTGTGTGAAAAATGTGGGTTAGGTTGTTATTCTATACTTGTAGCCCAAGGATTAAAAAACAAGTAAATAAATAAAATATGAGTAATAAAATTACAATCATTTAATTTACAATAATATATGAACCATTATCAAATAACAGTAACACCACAACTTTGGTCGAGTAATAAAACTTGGAAAAATTGTGAAAATCGAATTTGCCTTTTCCTCTCGTCTTCTATCTCCTTTTCCAGATTCAGTTTTTTTGAATGGAGATCCAATATGTGATCATTTCATAGGTTAACCCTATCCTTCAAGTCCAAGAGTCGGTTAGGAGTTTTCAAAAGTTCAACTATCTGCTGTTTGCCAAGCCTTTGTTTTTTTATGCGCCTGTACAGATCAACAAATAGCGGTAGGTAATCCCTTAATT
>JBBJMN010000046.1:0-15623 GCA_037720485.1 Candidatus Nitrosocosmicus sp. | reverse complement strand
TGATGTGTAGATAACATCGCGTTTGAGGGAGTTTCAGTAAAAGGTGCTAAACCTTCTTTTACTGCAGGGCCCTTTTTAAAAGATGAGTCATGCCCTGTCAATATTGTCTTTAACAGTTTTTTTTAATACAAATGCCATCAATACAAAGATAAAAGACGCAATTGCAGCAGTCAAAAATATTAAATCATACGCTTCAATCGATGGTATCAATCCTGTTTGATTGCCTACCTATTGTTCTCTGAAAGTTTTGCATGTATAATCCGCTTATAACTGGACCTAGGGCCATACCGGTAAAAGTAAAAACCTGAACTATGCCTACCACTACACCCCCAAATTGTTTTGGAGTTAAAAGCAATATTATGTTCATTGCAATTGTGTTTATTAAAGCAAGCCCTGTGGATATAATCCCCAAGTTAATCCCCACATGAAACTCATTTGCATGGAAAATGTAGATGCTCACAAACCCGATAAGGCTGACTATGCTTGCAAAAATCAATGGCCTTAAATTGCCAAACTTAGAAATCACTTTACTAACAAATGGAGACAATGCCAAAAATATTATTGTAAATGGAAGCAATACTATAGAGGATGTTAAAGTGGTTCCATCAAAGCCAACCGGTATTGGCGCCCTTACCAGTATGGGAATTGTCTGGTAAACCATAAACATGGTAAAACCCATTATCAAAAAAATAATCAATAGTGGAAAAATTGAACCGTTTGAAATGAACTTCAAATCTATTATGGGGTCGGTGGATTTTTTCTCAACTTTTACAAAGGCAATAATGAATGTCAATGAAATTGTGAGGAATGCTGAAAATACGCTAATGCTTGAAAATGTAATACCGGAACCTGAACTATCGCCTGTGTCCAAATATGACAAGGCAAGCAAAAGGAATGTTATACCCAAAGCCAAGATAAAGGCACCTTTTATGTCAATTTTTCTTCTTTTTGATAGAGAGAAAGGGTTTGTATCTTGCTCGATGTTATTAGGGTTATTATCTGTATTGTGATGATGAAAATTTAAATCTGATAATTTGATATCAATAGGCCTTTGTTTGATTTCATTAACCTTTAAGAATTTAATAATAACTATGTAAAGAATACCTAAGAGCGGAATTAGTGAAAAAAAAGTTACAGTCCAATCTGTAATGTGGATTATGCTTCCACCAGCTATCAGACCCAGAGAAGAGCCACTGAAATACAAAGAAGCCAAAATCCCATTGGCAAGTGCATACTTTTCCTTTGGGACTTCGGACTGTAATATTGACAATGATATTATAAACATTGAAAGGCCTATACCCTGTATGATTCTACAGGCAATGAGAAATGAAGCATTCATGCTAAAACCCGCGGCAGATATGCTGATTATAAATATGGACATTATGATGAGCAAAATTTTCTTTTTACCGTATGTGTCTGATAACTTTCCGGCAATTGGGGCCATTACCGCAGCAGTTATGAGATATCCTGAAAGTATCCACGATGATGTGCTATAGTCTATTTTAAAATCGTCAATTATGTTTGGGATTGCGGGAAACAGCATTGTCTCAGCATATTCTATAACCACCGCTATGCAGCTGAGTATTACCAACAGGACCCAGAAATTGTTATTACTTTTATCTGTCAAATTTTTCCTAATACTATCATCAGAATCCCTAACAATTAAATTATAACAAAAGATATGCATCACTAATTCTATTTCATTTAAAATAAACTACAAATCTAAAACCAAAGATGTTGCAAAGGATGACTTAGAGAAAATAATGAGCGTTCAAAGAATATGATACTACCTAATGCCAATCCAAATATGGCAACTGCAGTTATGATTAAAGATACTGAAATGACATTGTTGTGTTTTTTAAATTCATAAATTTATCACTGGCATGAAATTTAACAGATCTGGTAATATAGGAGCAATATGAACAAATTGTTGAATTAAACTGTTCTCTCTAGTTATATTAAATGCATTAGGGGGTAACCTTGACTTTTACTTATTTCGATTTATGTTATTATTATTTAGATGGTTTTACCGACTATAATGTATTTTGGTAACATTGTTGTGTTTGATGCAATGTGTTTTAAAAAACCCATATCAACTTTTTTTGTTGTCAGGTCGGTAATCAATTTGTTGATTTGCTAATTTTATAGCCTCATTGCTTTCTTATTTATACTATGTTTTACCTATTACAAATATGAGTTCAGGCATTGATTGGAATGACGTCATAAAAAAAGAAGCAAGAGGAATTAACGATGAAGATTTAGGTGAAGTTCAGGAAATAACAAATGGTTATGTTCTCGTGAAAAGAGGCATAATAAATAAGGAAAAGTTTTACATTCCTCAGGATCAAGCGGAGAGCTATGATGGCGATGTTCTTAGATTTAGAATTTCAGAGGAGGAAATGAAAAATACGTATCAAACAGATTCTCCTCCATCACAAGACCAATATTCTTCTTCCACAACTGATATGCAAAATGACCAAACACAGGAAAAAGTGGGGAGTGAGGAAGAGACAACAATACCTTTAACAGAAGAAAAACTAGATGTATCCAAAAGAACTTCTGAAAGCCAGGCCACAATTACAAAAGAGCCAATAACTGAAACTAAAACAGTTGATGTTCCCGTAACACACGAGGAAGTGACTATAGAAAGAAGACCCGCGAGTGGACAGACAGAAGCTCAGACACCTGTCTCATCTGCAGAAGATGTAACAATACCCGTAAAAAAAGAGGAAGTTGAAGTAACAAAGACCCCTTATGTAAAAGAAGAAGTGGCAGTAAAAAAGAAACCAGTTACAGAAACAAAACAAGTCTCAGAAAAAGTAACATCTGAAAAAATAAACACATCTGACACAGGATAAGAATTACAGTATCTTTTTTTTAATATCTGTTAGCAAAAAAATACGATAATTAATCTATATCCCCTTTTTTTTAAATAAACATGGACTTCTTCTTGTAGAAAAACATTCAGGTATCATATAACCATAAAAAAATAAAACAAAATAATGTCCTCAAGAATAACTCATTTTTTGTGATGTTTAAAAAACCATCATGACCAATATTTGCAATATAGCGGTAATACAAAAGAACTAAAAGTAAATAGCAAATACTATAAATGAAAGATTTATTGTATAAAATCTAGTGCTAACTATATTTTGAATAAATATATCCATATATAATAGCAAAAGACTAGAGCTAATCATAACAATGAATACAGCAAAAAATCATGGTATCTTGGTGGTGGATGATTATGGGGATATTTCATACCTGGTGAAAACATTGTTACAAAAATATGGATTTGACGTTTATGAGTTCAATGACCCGTTATTAGCATTGGATTATTTTAAAGAGAATGCCAAAAAATTTGCCTTGATAATAACTGATGTTATGATGCCTGGTATGAGTGGAATTGAACTTTTAGTAAAAATTAAAGAAATCTCTCCAGATGTTAAATCATTTTTGATGACGTCTTTTGAAATAAATGCAATCAAAACTGAAATTGTTAAAAATGCTCTTGAAATTTCAGAAATAATTCAAAAACCAATACCTTTAAAGGAACTCGTTATGAGCGTTAATAAACATATAAAATTAAATGTTATATAAAGTACAAATTCAATTTAACCCCGATAGATTATTTATTCTGTATGGCCCTTTTATACTAATTATTTTGATTTGAGATCATGTTGCCTTTTTATTACCCTTATTTAATTTAGTTGTGGATATCTAGCATAACTTGCCTTGAGTTTTTATTTACAGTAAATCAATGAATTATGTTTTATAAACACATTAAGGTGTAATTGATATTATAAATCACAAATAGATCATTTATTTAATTAAATCCTTGAGCAGCCTATTGATGAAATCTTTATTTATTGTAATTTTTGTGATGTTGTTTGATGTTGATTATATTCTCTTTTCAAGGATCGTAAATAAACCCTTCTTTTTCTGCTTTGCACTTTTGATATGCCGGTTCTAAAATAAATCCCTAATATAGGACAAATGCCTTTTATGGGTTTTATTGGATTAAGGATAATGCTTCAAAGGGTGTTTTTCTGTATTCAGAAAATAGGTTGGAATTATCGATTGAGGTATCTCTTTTCCGCTATATTAAAGCATGTTGTACAATTTTTATATCAGATTGAGCATTAATCTATTAATGTTGGGATTTGTAGGACCGTATTTATTTTGAAATATATCCATTATTAAAATGATGACCTATTTTTTTCTGATATTTTTTAGATCATCAATCATCATAAAAGGTATTGGGTGATTTATTGTATTCTGTGATGTGGAAAATCAAAAATAAATCAATATGTGCTATTTTTAGTATAATCCATACAACTAGAATTTGATAAACCTAGTGCTAACCATGGCAAAAAAAGATTATTGGTAATATATATTTGTGCAAAACAGGTCCCAATGACTAATATATAAATTGAATTAGAAATCAATGCCCCTGTAGACAGAGTTTTTGAGTATTACACAAACCCAGATAACATCAAGGAGTCATGGCCCCGTGACATTGTAAAGGAATCGGAAAACGTGTCTGGCCAAAAAAGTGAGGAGGGCTCTGAAATGAAGGTAACTGGTGAATACATGGGTAAAAGGGATGAAATGCTTTTGGAAGTTGTCCAAAAGGAACAAAACAGGCGATTGGTCACTAGGCAAACAGAGGGTCAGTTCCAAAAATGGGAAAGCACACAAGAATTTCAAAGCAACGGGGACCGCTCCACAAGGGTCAGCCACACCATAGACTATGAATTGCCAACAACAGGCAAGATTGCCAATTTCCTTTCAGAAAGCCAGGCAGAAGGCAAAATAAGAAAGGGCATCCAACAGGCTGCCCAAACAGTAAAGCAAAAACTGGAATCAAGTTAGCATCTTTTTTTTCTCTTTGTGTTACCTTTGTGTCATTTGTGGTTATCATTGAATAATTAAATCAACAATTAATTACGAATAGATATGGGCCCGTATCGAAATATTGGATATTACCATTTGTCAATTTATTCCATTTTTACTTATCTATTGAAAAAATAAAATAAAATTTCAGTTTTTATTACTGATGCATAATGTTCCAAAGGCCAATCATAGCGGATCTTTTAATTTGGCCCTTTGGATATGTATTTAGCACTAGTCAATATACCGTAAAGAAAGAAGACCATGGTTTTTGTACGGGTGAAAAAAGTAAAGGGCTTTGACTATTTCTATATTGTAAAAAGCCAGTGGGATTCAAAAAGAAAAACATCACAACAGCAAACGGTGAAATACCTCGGAAAAGCCTCTGATTTTACAATTGATGATGTACCAGTAGAATATAGAAATAACCCAAAGGTATTGTCTGTTTTGGCAGCATCTGCCAAAGAGCAGAAAAAAAAATTGTTAATCACTGAGAAAACAAAAAAACAGGTATTTGAGAATTTAAAAAATGGCGAAGTAGAAAAAATACTCAAGGTCGCAGGGAAATACAAAGAACAAACAAGCCTAGCAAAATTTTATGATGATGTGTTAAGACAGGTAATGTATGAGGTGGGAACACTATGGCAACACAATAAACTTGAAGTAGGCACAGAGCACATTTGCAGTAACACAGCGAATAAAGCAATTCATAAAATCACCGAACTATATAGGCAGACCAATAAAACAGATGGTGTTGTAATATGCACCCCTGATGGTGAGCTCCACAATATCGCCTGTAACATTATCGAGTCCATCCTTTTAGAAAAGGGATTTAATGTGTTTAATATGTCGCCTTCTGTACCAACCGATTCGGTAATGAATTACATAAAAGATACTAGCCCTTCTTTGATATTGATATCAGTAACCCTGTTGGATAACATAATGTCTGCAAGCAGATTGGCAAAAAACATAGGCATGCATTATAACATCCCTATCCTAATAGGAGGGATAGCAATAAATAATAGTTGCGAGCGTGAAAGAAAGACTATAGAATCTGTGAATTCTAATGTCAAACTAATCATAAACTCACCCTTAGAAAAATTATTGCAGGTTGTTAAAGACATAACTAACAATAATTATATGGAAAACATTAAGTTTCAAGAATAATTTAATGGCTTGATTCTAAATGTGGACTTAATACAGATACTAAAAAGATGTAACAAAAAATCTAATAATTGAAAGCGTGCATACACTGTGTTGACAGCGTCCAAAATACACACATTGCATGCAAAAAGTTTGGTTTGCAATATGTGACCGGAATTGCATAATAAAATATATTGAGATGGCCAATTTTGAAATTGCTAATATGGATAGAAAACTAAATACCCTGATATCTATAGAGAAAACAAAATCAGGAGGTTATGTTATCAATAGTAATGTCATTAGTTGGCAATGGTTGTATTATTGTTGGCAGCAATGGTGTTCGCTTTCAATTTGCTTCTTCTGCTTCTGCCTCCTCTATCGCCTTTTACAATGTTTTGTGTAACGTACCTTTACGGCATGATTTGTTATTTATGAGTGGGTTTTTTATATGATTATGGCGGTAAATTCAAATTTCATTCTCATAGTTTAAAATAAGATTTAGTTGTATTATCTGTCAATTTCTTGCAGTCTCAAATCACTTTACTTTGACTTGTATTCTATAGTTCACTATGTTAGCAGTTTGTTAAACCACTAATTGATTGAAAAGATGGATAAATAAAAAGCATAAATCAATTAAATAATAACATTAGTAATGGGATTTTTTAGTTTTTTAAGAAAAGAAGGGGAGAACAGTGGCCATAAACATAACAACCAGATTGGCAATTCATTTATTGATAACCAGGCAATATCCTCATTATTTAAGTCCTATGTTAAATTAGATGATTCTTTAGGGCTAAAAAGTACAGGCAAGTGCGGAATATTGGTTAAAAATGTGAATATCCCTAAATTCACTGACATGAAGCAATACATCGATAATGTTATTGCAAATATTTCTGATAAGCAAAATATGGGTTGGGAATTAAACTGTCGATCAGCAATTGATGATTATGGTTATCTTTGGTTCATATTGGAAGGAAAGGCTATTGAGGAAATAGTAGTTGCATTAAATGCAATTGGAGATATTGTCCATGAAAGGGGATTCTCAAGACAGTTATTGGCAGCAGTATTTGAATTAACCAGTGGTTATGGGGTCAGCAAGAATGAA
Organism: Candidatus Nitrosocosmicus sp.; assembly: GCA_037720485.1. Lineage (GTDB taxonomy): Archaea > Thermoproteota > Nitrososphaeria > Nitrososphaerales > Nitrososphaeraceae > Nitrosocosmicus. The sequence continues at coordinate 8,482 of JBBJMN010000046.1, read as the reverse complement.
TCTTCAAATAATAATATATTTACCACAGATAATAACACAAATCAGTATCTGATATACAATTATAAATATGACAAATTCTATCCATTTATTCCGTTATCTTCGCCTAAAGGCATGGCGTCAGGCTCTGGTAAAAAAAGAAATTATGAGCAAGAGTTAAAAATAATGGCTCAAATCAAGGATGATTTGCCATGCGAAAAAGATGCAAATCTATGGTACCCTATTTGGAATATACCATTTTAAGGTAATTCCCGAATAATTCTGTTAAATCGCCCCAATTATACTCACTGTGATTTCAGAATAATCATTTTGGCATTAACATTAGGAAAGCCAGAACCTGTTTGTATTTCTCGTTTCTATGCCCGTTTATTTATTGAAATGACGGCATTAATCCTTTAAATTATCTTTTTTAAAATTATTTGATCTAGTTTAAATCGTTGTTATCAACATTGGTAAAATATGTGATGTGCTGTTTGCTATTTGATTGTCTGCTGACTGCCTTGTAAAGAATTTCCTTATTGCATTTGCTTGGTCATTTTTGCATAAAATTTTGTTACTCTCTCGTAATGACCGGTTATGGTGACTCTTGAATTAAGATTTTCATATAAACACTGATCACTTTGTTTTTTTTGTTCCAAATTGAAATATCGGGATTTGTATCAATAGCATCACTTGTATCGCCTTGTGTTTTTATGGTTAATTTTGATGTGTTTAAGGTTAAAATATTGCCATAATATTTTATGAAAGTCTTAATTTGGCACCGGTGTGCGTATAAGTTAATGCTCTTTATCATTCGTTTGTTTTCAATTGGCTGTACTAAAGTATTAATCTGTAAAGCAATATGATATTACTATCGATTGAAGGAGGCTGCAAATAAAAATAAAAAGGAAGTGGCCCATATGGTTAAAGACTGGTTAGAGGAAGAAGGGTTAGCAATAGAATATTTGGATGATGAGGATACAGATATCAAATGCGGAATTATCAAAGACAACATAATATTGAATATCAGTTTCCTTAAAGCCTCGAAGGATAGTCTCATAGTAAGTGGAAAAATGGGACTTCAACTTTACGAGCAGGATATGCAGGAACTAGCAAAAATAAAAAGGGACTCGCTATATGATTTGGAAACTGTTTTTCTGCAAATGAACCTGGACTTTACTATTGATACTACCGGAAGTCCCGATAAGGAAGTCTCAATATCTGATATACAAATTCAAAAAACAATATTTTTTGACGGTTTAACAAAAGATAGGCTTTTTGATATAATGGTATCTATATTTAACTGTATGAATGTTGTTAGAATGAAGTTTAATCTACTGGGCATGAATAAAGGTATCTAACACATGACGCATATGACAATTATGACATATATCGTTACAACAGTCATTCTGTTGACCATGTTTGGGGAAAATCCATGCAATATTATGAATATGTGTCCTAATCCTGAACAATGCCGGCCAACATTGTAATTTCAAATAAACCTATGCCTTTATTGTCAATTGTACCATATATCCATGATTTATCGTGGTTTCGCATCATCACTTGTACATTGAAGTATTTTCTGTATAGTCTAATGCAGCGGATTACTGTGCTATACGCACACAAGACCATGATATTCTGCCCAGAAATTTCGTTGCCTTGAAATCGGTATCCATAGGCATTCCCATGAGTGGAGTCAATTTCAAACAAAGAAATAAAGTGAATATGTTATAGTCTGTTGATGGTAATGTTTTTGCGATAAATAAAACGGGAGTAATTACCTCCCATGTTGTTTTGATGTGTTGGCTATGATTGCATTTGGAGAGATTTGGCCCTAAATGAAACATGCCAGCTTATTTGCAATAAGAAGAAATTCCATATGAACGAAAACCATCAAAGAAATAGTTTTGGAAGATGTTTCTAAAAAAAGCTTTGTTCCATCTGATTTTGTCTGCTCTCTCTTTAATTTTTGCTTGTTACCATTTATCCGCGAGATGGCGCAATTTGGAACTCACTCTCGCCACTATTAAAAAAGATTCCCATTTTTTAATCAAACCAATTAATGACTTTACCGAAGCAAAAGCCCCTAGAAACAAAAGAGAATGGATATGGCGTGGTATGGGAAATAATGTAAAAACAGTCGTCGTGTCGCAGGTCGAACTTCCTTAGGCAAGAATTAAAAAATGCCTATTTAACCTTGAACGCAACTTGGCATTGTAATTTGATTGTAACGTTGGTGTCAGGTCAAGGGATGAAAAAGAATTCATGCCCTCAATGGCAACAATCTATGATTTGGGGTAGGCGATTATTCCATCATCATCATCATCATCATCATCAAGGTGAAGCGCGAATGATGTTTTCTTGTGAGGGCTGGGATGGCCGCTGTTCCCTATGATATTGTAGACAGAAATACCCTCCACCATGACAAGATGGTCTGATAATAGCCTTCTGTGACAACGCCATGGCACAGCTTCCGAACACATGATGGCAAGGTAACCGTTGCACTTTTCTGTTTGCAAAAGCAATTCTTGTATGCCCTCCTTAAACGATATTGTTACCATATAATCTGCATAAGATCTAAATGACTTGTTTTGCCATCCGCTATTATCATGCGTTACTGGCGCTTTGGCGTTTTCTTTGCGTCTTCCACCAAGCTTTTCTATATGTGCATATCTGATATCTTTTGCCAATAGTTCCTTTGCCATATTTTCTTTGTTAAACTGTGGAAAAGATTTGGAACCGGGGTGTCGCCTTACGTCAGCTATTGTGACCACATGGTTGTCCTCCAAAAGGCGGATAAACTCGTTCCATTGGCGATTTGAATGCCCTATAGTAAACATTTGGGCCATAAATACATTATATCAATTATGGTATTCTCGCCTTTTATTTATTAGGTGTGTTATTTGATTTACTTGTAGTACATTTGGCGTGATCTTGGTGTCCATGTTTTTTCAATTGACCTGGCCTTTTGATATTTTTTATTGTGATTATCGGATGATATATAGATCCTCTGCTCCAGGTAGGTAGGAGATCTCTAAAAAAAATAACAAAAATGCCGAAAAGATTGTCTGTGGTGTTGTGTTGCCATAAATTGTAGATATGGGAATGTTTTTTCACCCCTGTTATAATTAATGATGCCTTTGTTTACCCGGGCCTTTTAAGTTCGCCAGAAAAGATTAGGGAAAAGTAGCCTCAAATGGTTGTGTTCCGCCATAGGATTGAATGTTGCTTATTTGCTTATAAAACACTGTTCCGTTTATTAGTTGGTGGGAGTTACCACTTAAAATACTGGTGAACGCTTCATTGTCTGTTTCACCACTGCCTTTCTCAAACTTTTGCTTGTCCTTTAACACCAGGGAACTGTTTCCTACTATTGGAAATTCTGACTTTGACTGAAATATATCACTAACTAGCTGACTTCCACTACTTCCTCTAACTATAAGGTGATTGTTGTAATACAGGTTATAGTTTAACCCCTCCAACAGTATGGTGTTTTTATTGTGATTTCTGATGTCAAAAGCAATAAAAATTGTTGATGTGTTATTATTTATGGGGTTACTTACCGCAGTTATGTTTTGGATTTTGATGCTCATAGGTTCGGATGAGTGCTCTGCTAGTGCTGTTTGTATTAGTGGTGATTTGGAAAACCTGTGTAATTGTGAGTAGGGCTCATTTTGTATGTTTTCAATCTGTTTTTTGAAATCTTTGTCTATGATAATTGATTGGGTATTATATGCGGCAAAAAACCCAAACATTACAACCAGGGATATAGTTATGGTTGTTATGGAATATGCCAGAACATGGTCAAAGCATTTCATTTGCATAGGTAGACACTGAATGCATATAATGTTTGCCGTTACTCATGCTTGGGCTATATGATGTATCAGGCATAACCTAAGGTAAAATGTAATCGCATGGGAATGTTGACAGTGTATTTTATTTTTGGTGTGGTATTTTCTCTCTTATCTTAACCAAAAAATGTGTAGGCATGAATGCTGCTTTTTTTTTGTGTCTGTGACAATCTGGAGATTTATGATTAGTGAGGAAAGCCATTAATTATATTTTTGGGCTTCCAAAATCATCCGATTGATTGCGTGGAAATAAATCGGTTTGCGGGGTTAATTGTGTTACCATTAAACATCATGATTCATGTGAATGGGAAAACGACTTAATCCAGAACAGTTTTTGCTTACAATCCGTTCTAAAAACTTGATACTGACGTTATGGTGAACAAAATGCATGAGAAATCATACTTGTGGGGTTGTTTTAATTCAATTATATATAGCGTATTTATATATTTTTATATACTAGTTTCAATAATTTTCCATAGTCTGTGTCCAATGTTGGAAATAATCATGCCGCGCAAAACATAAACGATGACCTAAAGACCGAGGTCTTTTATGATAATGGCAAAATTCTACATAAAATCATTGAAATATTTTCGTTAACCCGTGAATCACTTGACGGCTGCATGGACAATATGGACCTGTCTGTGCATGTTTTAGTTGAACCATTGTGGAGTGGATTGTGCCACCTAAAAGCAAAAGGCGTAAACTTGAGGATAATCACGGAAATGACAAACCAGAACATTTCATATGTCGAAAAAATGATGCATGTTACTGAAGTTCGCCACATGGATGGCATAAGGAGTAATTTTAAAATTGTGGACGGAAAGAAATGTTTGCTTTACGTGATATCCCTAGAGAACAGTCTTTCGTCACATGCCATCATAAGCAATGTGTGTGAAATGGTGGATGCGCAGAGATACCTGTTTGAAACCCTGTGGAATAAGGCAATACCTGCCGAAGAAAAGATAAAAGAAATGGAGTGTGGACATGTAAATGAAAAAACAGATATCTCTTTTGGAATTGAATCGGCCACAACAACGATACTAAACATTCTCCATAACTCTCAACAACAAATGAATATTTGTGCGGATAAGAGCTGGCCTTCTGTAGCAATGGGTGTGGAGGTTTTCAGGTTGGCAATGTTTGATATTATTGATAGGCACAGCCAATCAAGATTTATCACTGAGATAACTAAAGACAATATCGATTTCTGCAAAGAATTGCTAAAAGTAGGAAAACTAAGGCATTTAGAAGGGGTAAAAGGGAATTTTGCAGTTAATGAAAAAGAGTATATTGCGTCTGCAACAATGAGGGAGGCACAACTATTGGTTCAGGTTACCTATAGTAATGTAAAGGCTGTGGTAGAATCACACCAATACCTGTTTGAAACCCTGTGGAATAAGGCGATACCCGCAGAACAAAAGATAAAAGAAATCGAAGAGGGGACAGACCCAGTCAGAATAGAAGTTGTTTATGATAGCAGCAGAACCAAAAACCTTTACGTCGAAATGATAGAGAACGCAAGCAGCGAAATAATGGTGCTCTTTCCCACAGCCAATGGATTTATCAGGCAAGAAAAAGCCGGAATAATACAACTGCTAAGACAAGCCGTGGAAAAACATCACATAAAGGTGAGGATACTTATGCCTGCTCACTCCTCTATGCTTATTCAGCAACATTCTCAAACCCATCCTAAAGATGACTCATTACCGGGTGACCATGATTTGGATAGTTTTTTAAGTATCAGGCATATCCAACCTTTGGTGGACTCGGCCCAAATATCCTCAATTCTTGTCACAGACAAAAAACATTCGTTGGTTGTGGAGCTAAAAGATGATGCAAATACGATATTTGAAGAAGCTATTGGCTTATCAACATACTCTAACAGCAAACCCGGTGTATTATCCTATGTTGCGATTTTTGAGAATTTGTGGCTAGTAACAGAACTGTATGAACATATAAGAAACGTGAATGAAGAGCTTCAAAAAGCAAATGAGCATTTAAAAATAAATGACAAAATGCAAAAAGAGTTCATCAACATTGCCGCCCATGAGCTAAGAACACCAACACAAGCCATATTGTCATTTGCAGACTTGTTGCCGCTATATCCGGACAATAAGGAATTAGGCATAATGATTCAAAGAAACGCTAAGAGACTCCAACGATTAATTAAGGATATACTGGACGTTACAAAAATTGAAAGCCAGCAATTAATATTGAGAAAAGGTACTGTCAACATACACGATTTATCTAATCTAATCCAAGATTATGTGCAACAGTTAGAGAAATTAAATGCAATAAAGATAATAAATCTGTTCTCCAAATTTCCGGAAGAAAAAAACGTTTTCCTTATCGGCGATAAGGAACGGTTATTGGAGGTTGTTTCAAACTTAATGGATAACGCCATCAAATTTATCGAAAAGGAAGGGTCCATTTATTTTCATGTAAAAGTGGAAGAGGCGGAAAACAACGACGACAGTGATTTTGCCAATGGCAGTCACGTTTTGATAACAATAAAGGATACCGGGATTGGCATATCTGAAGACATTTTTCCAAGGTTGTTTACACGATTTGCCTCCAAGTCCATCAATGGAACCGGACTTGGCTTGTATATCTCCAAAAGTATCATTGAAGCTCATGGCGGCAAGATATGGGCAGAAAACAATAAAAATGGCAATGGCGCAACATTTACTATTAGGTTACCATTAAATACTAAAAATAAGATTGATTACAAACATTATGAGGGGAAAAAAGGCGAAGACGGATGAAAGCAAAGAAAATTTTAATTGTAGATGATGAACCTGACATCACATTAGCTTTTAATATGCTTTTGAGACGAGAGGGTTTTGAAGTAGACGCTTTCAATGATCCAGTTCTAGCGCTATCAAAATTTACATCAAACTATTATGATATTGCATTGCTTGATATCAAAATGCCAAAAATGGATGGTTTCTCCTTATATGGGGAAATAAGCAAAAGAGACAATAGCATAAAAATATACTTTCTAACCGCCAGCGAAGAGTATTATGAAACATTCCGAAACGAAGAATTCGCCAAAATAGACAAAGATTTGTTTATCCAAAAACCAATTGCCAACAATGAGCTTGTAAAGCGAATAAACCAAATACTAGATAAAAATCAATAAAAAAACAAAAATCATATTCCTTCCATATTTGATATGGTTAAAATAAAAGATGAAGTGACATGGCAAACTATGGCGACATAATTGGATTAATTGAAGGTCAAAAGAACCCTGAAACAATCGAAAGCAGGGCAAAATTTGGAATTAACGTAACTAATGCATATGGAATCCCAATCCCATTTCTGAGATCAATTGCAGGACAAATAGGCAAGGGAAATGGGGCAAGCAATCATTTGCTGGTGCAGCAATTATGGTCCTCAAGAATTCATGAATTGAGGATACCATCCAGCGTGATAGATGATCCTGTCGGGGTCACAGAGAATCAAATGGATGGATGGGTCAGGGAATTTGATTCATGGGGTATTTGCGACCAATTCTGCGGTAACCTGTTTAGTGAAACCGCATATGCATTTAAGAAGGCAATGGAATGGAGTGGGGGGAAAGAAGAGTTTGTAAAGAGGGCAGGCTTTGTATTGATGGCTACCGTGTCTATACATGACAAAAAAACGGGTGACATCGAGTTCACAAGTTCCTGCCACTAATAGAAAATAATTCTACTGATAACACAAACCTTGTTAATAAAGCCGTAAATTGGGCGTCAAGACAAATTGGAAAGAGGAACTGCATGTTGAATAAAAAGGCAATAGAAACCGCTAATGAGATTCTGCAAATAAACGCAAAACACGCAAAATGGATAGCATCAGACGCGATTAGAGAGCTGACGAACCCTGCAACACAGAACAGGGTCGATAACGTAAAAAAAAGAATTTGACAAGAATTTTGATAATGTTTGTTGCTGTGCCTCTTATTTATAGGAATTTGCCAAACCCTGTTGTTGTAAAATCTGTTCTCATGATGCTACATTCCATTTTTAATGAATTATCCACTATTGCATGTGTGGACGATATAAAAATATCCATTCTTAAAGGAAACAATTATGGATGTATTTTAGAATTATCGTTCCAGTTAAATGATTCAGCTTCGTTAATTCTTCAAAAAATGTCGAAAGAAATCTAATATTGATGATGACTACTAAATCTTTACAACAATCTATGGAATATGACCTACATCCAGAACCGAAATATCGATACCTATTGCTCCTCAGAACAAAACTGGTATCGAGTTAGAGATACAGTTGCATTTAACTTGTATGGTTGTTATAAAGGATTTTTAGATTTAATCCACTAATGAGCAATTAGACAGAAAAATATTTCTTCTTTTATACTTATATATAGTATAATAATACTTGTGTAGAAACATTTTCATAAAATTATTTATTGTATTGTGATGGTATAGATTGAATGATAACGATTTTATCATTTAATGTGCTATTCTTATTTTTAGTATTGGTTATAACCGGTACATCTACAGCAGTAATTTTTCATCAAGACATTGCAGGTCAAATGTCTACCCAAGGTGGTTACAACGGGATAAGCTTTGGTATGGGTGGTCTGTTCGGTACAACAAATCCAACCCTGTTTGATCCTCTTAGTCTAATTGATATAACTATTCCCCT
>JBBJMN010000146.1:0-4346 GCA_037720485.1 Candidatus Nitrosocosmicus sp. | reverse complement strand
AAACATTGACATCTGTTGCGTTATCAGTATTGCAAGGCAATTTTGCAGCCACATGGCCACTTACTATCTTGTATGGAGTAGTATCATAAAGGTGAATGAAACTGCCTGCAGGTATTGTTACGCCTTCCAACAGTACTGTTGCAGAGTCTCTTACCACATGACCTGAGGTAGCATTTTCTGTGGCATTGGTTTGCGACTGAGTTGCGGTTTCTTGGGAGTAAACAACTCCATTTATTGAAAGTAGACCGGAAACGAGGACAAAGGCCATAAAAACAGATAACATTTTACCAATATATTGTTTCATAACATTTAGCATAAAAAAAGTGATTTATGAACTTGTTTGTACAATCGTCGAACTGACTTACAGGTTATAATAATAAGAAATAGCCTTAACTAAACAGAATCGTTCTTTTACACATTTATCCTAAGTATTACCGTATTATCTGTCATTTCTGCTTCCGCATTTTGCACATTAAAATGCTCAAATACTGATTTCATCTGTGTTTTAAAATAAAGTGAAAATTTTCTTCCCAAATCAAATTGTATTACATATGTATCCGCACCGTTAAGGCTATCGATCCTAAAACGATAGCCTGACAATTCCAACCAAAAGCAAAGCCCATCCATAAAGGATGAGAAAGTGTGTGAGGACCTTAGCATATGCGTTATATCCTTTAGGTGATGACTGCAAAATTCTTCTGTCATATGTATCACTTGTTCATCAGTAAGGTGGTCCATTGATTTAGCCAAAAGAACTTTGGAAAAATACCCCAGGCCAGCGTTTCTCGCGGGTTTATGCCATTGCACATATGACTTTATTATTTGATTTACCAATGTGTTGACGCTTTCCATTTTTTGATCAGCTTCTGATCGTAGTTCACCCAAAACAGATTTTTCAATTCTAAAGGTTATGCTTTCGCTTTCAATTTTTCCTTTTTTGTTTTCTTTGATTTTAGGCATATTCTTTCATCATTATAATGATGGGTTTATTGCACTTATATAATTGCATAATTGATATTTAAATTAAATCATAAGATTTGTTGCAAGAAATTCATAATTGATAAGTATACAATACGTCCTTTTGGAAATGTTGTCTATTGCGTATCAGAAAGAGAATAAGGAGGAGCGTTATCAAAAGCTCAGATACAAAACAGTTGACTTGATGCGACAAAACTATTTTTTATTATGTGAAAATTGTTTTTGGATGGCATCCGCGATGCCTGCTTTATCATCTACATGCTTAAATCGATACAAAAAATGTCCTGTTTGTGTAAATACGATAAACAGATTTCTAATTTGCAACTATAGGTTATGAGGGGGGGTGGAGTTAGCCAAAAGTGAGTATCACATATCACAGTAGTTTAAAATCACCAAAATTGAAAGCCGTGATTGTAGAGCAGGTCTTATTATCCTGTATTAAGGGAATTTCCATTGGCGATCTTTTATTTGAAATGCAAAGAACATTACCACTGTTGTCACATAAAACCCTCAAAAAATATTTGTTTTACCTAATTAACTATGAGCTTGTATCATATAACGGACAAAGAAAATCATATTTAACAGAGGACGGAGGGTTTGACCTGCTGCAAATGATTAACAAAGAGAAAAAGATGGCAATGGTAGACAGTGAAGATATTGTAATTACCATAGAAAAGTGATTATCAAAGTACTAATCCATTGGTTCGTCAATATCTGATGTAGTTGCTCCCAAAGGTAATGTTACTGTAAATAATGTTGCAAATGCAAAATTGTCATCAATTGAGTGAAGAAAGAACAATCCGGATACAAGCACGATAAGGAATTTGACTAACATTGATTTTCGAGAGAACTATTTACTCATTTAAGTAACCATTCAAATAATATATAACCAAGCATTTCAACCCCATATCTTTAGTGTAATTAAAATCAGAGGCACATACAAAACTACAAGAAAACGAAACTGAAATCTTGGTTAACGGAATCATAAATTGGTTTAGCATACATAATATACAAGTTATGATCTTAACTCCATTACCAATGGTTGCTAACCCTATGCGGAACCAATTTGGTAAGCGGTATGTTGAATATGATAAGCAACAGTTATTGAAATTATCCCACTATACCATCAACATCGTCATATAGTCTCAGCAATGCTTGGTTTTAGTGGGGGCTCTTAAATGTAGCTTTGGGAAAGCCAATCCTTATCGGATGCCTGAATGCCGGATGAATCATAATTAATTCCCCCTTGTTTAGCCTAACGATATTGTTTTTTGTGTTTTCATCTAGCATTGAGTATGGCTCTTTGGATAATTCAGATATTCCCAATTTCCCTGTTATGTGCAACCCGGTGTTTTCTTGTAATTTGTAGTCCGTGGCGCTTTTGAACTGTTGTGCAGAAAACAAAATGGTTCCCCTGGACCTTCCCGCAATTACTGTTCTCATAATCTGTTCTGAAACCGCATTGATTTTTCCAAAGGAGGATTTGGGTATATACCTATTGATCTCGTCAATAAAGACAAAAATATATGGTGTTTTTTCTTTGTTTTTGAGATTGTCATTGGAGGTATCAGCAAACGGGTTTGAAGAATACATCTCATCAATGCTTTTCATTACGTCCCCAACAACAAATGCCTGTTCTTCAACAGAAGATATTGTTGCCACATCTATTACAAAGACCTGGCCTGATTTGACTCTCTTTATTTCGTCTCCAAGGTAAGTGCTTGTCACTTTTTTATCGATGAACATAGGAGATTTTCTGATTCTTTGCACTCTGCTTAAAAAGTGCAGTATGGAAGATTTGTGTGAGACTATTGAATCAGGGTATTCCTTGATTTCAGACAGATCGGTCCATGTTTTTACCTCCTTTCCAAAGCTGTCTCTTAGAGGCCATGATTCATAGATATAGTCTATTATTGACGAGAGATTGAAACGAGTGTCATATGCTTCATGAAACAGTAATTCGAGCCCATCATAGACATCTTGTAACTCATATGAATAGGTTTTGAAGTTCTTTGGTATATACATTGAATTGGGCTTGCCGTCTTTGCCTCTTGGTAAAAAATAAGTTACATTATCAAAAGGCTCTAACTCTAAATCAAGAATATCAAATATCCGCTCTGTCCTCTCTTTGATGTCTGTTGATTTTTTATCTATCTGAAGGAGATCCTTTTCTTTGGTATTAAAAATGATTAGTGCTATGTTCTCACCCATCTTTTCAAATAGTGTTTGATAGGCAGATTGCAACAGAAACAGAATATAGGTGCTTTTCCTGTTTCCCGAAATCCCTGAGGCATTCACATGCGCGGTATCGGGTCCGGTCAAATAGGTTAATGCTAATGAAATAGGAACCTGTAAGCCATTTGTTGTTTCTATAATTCCTGCAGGTATTGGGTCCACCATCTCCGGAATGCCTAATGCAAAAATAATCTCATCTTCAGTAGCAAACCTAACCGATTTGCCTATTCCCACTGGGAAATTTATAGAGATAGCCTCCTTGCGGGCATCCAATACACCCGTATTTGCAATTGTTCCCACCTTTGCCAATATCAATCCTTTTGGGGCATTATCAGACAGCTGTTGTTGCTGCTGCTGTTGGTTTTCCGCTTCTTTTAGTCGTTCTTGTTCTCTTATTGTCTTCTGGTAATCCGCAAAATAATCAGAATAATCTTTTTCTGCAACTGCCTGCAGCTCCTTTACAATTCCAATGGTCTTGCTGTTATACAAATTATCAACTGTAACAAAATCAAAAGAATTTATTATCACATTAGGGCTAATGGCAAACCAGAAACCATCCATATTGTTAGGAAATCTTTCTGATGAAATAGTTTTCCCAATGTCCTTTGGAAAGCTTAAATCTATTGAGGCGTCTCCAACACTGAAATTTAATGGTTCTTGTTGAGGTTGACTCGGTCCCTGGTTTTCCTCACTATTGTTCATTAACAAGATACCGTAAAAACAATTGATAAGTTTTATCAAAATGATAATTAATTTTTAAGATTACAAATGAACTATTATTTAATGTATTTTTGTTTCTTATAGATGCGTATGTAGATGCTGCAAGCATTGACAATGTTTATGCAAAGAACATAAACTTCAGATGGCGGAATTGGTCCTCACCCCCATTAGAAGAATACTTTATGGCAAAGGTATATGCGATTCATATAACTTTAAAATATCAGGCAACAGATAGAAAAAAAAGGAAAACAGAAGCCCATAATCCTTTTTTACACTATTCTTCTAAACCCATTTCCTAAAAAAAGCAGTAGAGTTGTAAAAAGCACACTAATCACTGATTTGTTGTCATCCTTTCTATTTTTTCTGGACGGTATAGCAAGAAGGTGATTATTACATATGGCAACATACAACCA
>JBBJMN010000145.1:0-4358 GCA_037720485.1 Candidatus Nitrosocosmicus sp. | reverse complement strand
TTCAAGATGATTGAGGATGGATGTTTTTTATCGATGGTGACAATAAAAAATGTAACAAGTTACATCAATTTGCAACATAGCCGTTCTTTTACTTTATAAAATTCGTTAAGGGAGTTGACAACAGCTTCAAGCAAATTGTCCCCCCCATCTTCTTTAGATAATTCTGCACCCACTTCGACTATATCATGCTTTATGCCATAGGTTATTATCATGGAGAACAGATACTCTTGCATTAGTAAAATTTACACTTGACGAAGGTGTTAGATAAAATTTTCTAACCCCTTTTTGTGAAAAGATCACTATAGTGAATTGTAATTGCACATCTCCATCTCACCATCAGCACTTTTTTTCTACTAAAGTATAGCAAATCTAATAAAGAGTACATCTGAAGAATGTCCAATAAAAGGAATGACCGCATTCCAATATGAACATAAAAAAGCATTGTCCCAACAGTTAATGGGGAAAAATAAATGATGGTGCAGAAAGTAAGAAACTAGAAAAACACACCGAAATTCAATGGATTGAGTGTTGGTGTTTGTGGCAAAAATGACTTATGTACCTTATGTAAGATTGGGACAAAAAAGCATAAAGAAAGAAATGAATGTAATTCCCATCATGCTAGTTTTTGTCATTACAAGTATTTTTTACTTATCGCTTTAGTGGGTTTAGAGGGTTAAGTATTTGATTGTATTTGATTGCAATAGGAAGCCAGACAAACATTGAATTTGAGGATTTAATGTATTTTCGATCCTTTTCTTGTCTTTTCAACTGTATGGAGACAGATAAAAAATGATATGGAGTCTATTATTAGCATGATTCATAAAAAAACTATACTGAAGTCACTGTTTGCTCACAACCATTGCTGTATATCTCTATGATATTACCAAATGGTCTTCGCAGAATGCTATTTTGTATCCCTTGTTTGGAACTATTTCCATATCTTGCTTCGCTGCTTTCCGCCGCTATCCGAAATCTTGTTGCACAATTCCTCGATGTTTGGGTCCGTTATGCACAAATGAGTAATCCCTGACTTCTAATACTCACAGATTTCTTGACGTCTCTGTGCCGTTGGCTCAACGTATTCAATTATTTCAAATCCCACCTGATTGCCTGAATTCAGCCAAACCATTCGCATCTTCTCTAGGTTTGGGCCATGAATATCTCTTAATGCCATGCCTACGAGGGAATCATCAATAACAAATTCTATTGGGCCTTCCACGATGGTGAATCCGAGTATCTCCCTATACCACTTCATAGCATGATCAAGATCCGGCACACTAACTGATAGGTGATTTAATGTCTTTGGATATACAGGTTGCAAAGGTGATGATGATGATGGTTTTTTTATGCTGTTTGAATCACTCATTATATCAAATCCTTCAAACAGCATCTTTGCTTTTATTCTTTAACTAAATTAAATCAAGTGTCACTGTTAGTTCAAAATGCCAATTTAGGTTCAACCAAAAACATACATAATGGCAGGTAATTTTGTTCTTAAAATTTATAGACTTGATTTTAGTAATAGCGCCAAGTTATTGGAGTCGTGATTATCCCCATATATCAACCCCATATCCAGAAAAACATTATTATCATATACCATTTGTGAAAGGCCAAAATAACAAGCATGCTATAATCCACAAAAATACTATTCGAAAAAAAGTTTTTTTACCATGTTAATAAAATATTCAAACTGAGCAGAAAGCGCAAGGATTCTTTTGAGGGCAAATAAACGGCTACAATTGGATGCTACACTATTATAAGTTATATTCTAAATAAAGTATCATACATGGTAGACAACAAAACCGACAAACAAACAACAACAACAACAACAACCGATCTAATCCCGGGAATTTCACCAATTGGCCTCCTTATGGCAATTGTCATAAAGTGAAGCAGTATTTTTTCAGCACATAAAAAACCAACAGTTAGGACCTTAATGTTTGGAGCATTGGGAGGATTGGCTGCAAGTGTTGCCATGTACCCTTTCCTTTTTCTTACAACTAGCATGATGGGGATTCCACTGGACGACCTGTCCATAGCCAGGGGCATGGCAATAAGCAACTTAGACAGCAATAACTATTTTAACCTGGCTCTGGGCATTGGAATGCACTTACTTACCGGTGTCATTGCAGGTGTGATTTTTGCGTTAGCGGTAAGCGCGATTAGTCGATTTAAAATTACAAGTTTTGCGAAAGGAATTGCCGAAGGGGTTATTTTTTCTGCAGTCGTATTCATGGTACTGTATGTCCCGACAACCGTATACATGGTGCAGCCAAATCTCTCCCAGATCATGCATCAAGCCAATCCCCAAACTGATGGCCAGCAAAACCAGCTAGTGATTAAAAACAACCTTTTTCCGCTATATAGCTTTGGATTTATTGCGCATGTAGTATTTGGAGTCGCATTGGGGTACTTGGTGTCCCTGGGGGCGTTGAGGAGCTACACAAAAACAAAGGGATAATTTTGGGTGTTTGGATATTTCCGAATTTGTCCAAATGGATCAGCAATGTTTTTGAGGTGGACCCAATTGACCTTCCCCGGTCGCCCATATGTTTTAAAAGCAGGCTTAGTTCTGATGGTTTCCTTGCTTATTGAATTTTATGGTCAACCGACAAAATGATATTTCCAAATTCAGACTATTCCTAAAACCCACAGTCACCTGTTCAAGGGACCATGTTTTAATTAATTAGAGTCAACCGATTTTGGCTACAATCGGTATCTAACCCAGGGTCTCTAATCAGGAAACGTTGGTTAGTCTCTGAAACTTCCACCATGAAAAACTGAAAAGATAATTTGAAACGCTATGTCATACCACCAAATTAATATGGACTTGGTTTTCTCATTCGGCAACTTTATCGCTGAAATGGAATGTCTTGCCTTGGGGTTTTTGCGATATGGTTTGTTATTTGCAATGGTAAAGGACCATAAACTGGGTCCGGGGGACTGGTGTGAAACCCCATACGAATCCACCAAAATCTGAATGCATTGCATATTAAGTTGAAACCAATACACCGGTTTGTGTTTTCCAAGGCTACCATCATATCTAACTGTTCCCTTGGTTCCGGGGCTAATATGTCATTCTCCTTCTTACCAAAAAATCTGACATCACATAAAGTTGTTTATGGCTGCAGTAAATTTATGCGAGAAGTTCGTCATAAAAACAACGAATGGCAATTCACACAAAGCTATGCAGATGCAGTCAATCTTCTTGATTCCAGTAATTTTTCATTGCAAGAGTTGAATGGATCAAACATGCAGCAAATCAAGCTATATTATACATGCATTCCAAAGAGCCAGTTAATGATGTAATGATATTTGACAAGATAAGAGCAAAAAGATGACTAGCACATTTTGAATTGATAATAGGCGAAAAGATCAAATGACATCATTCTCATGTCTCATGGCAGTTTATGATTGTAAATTATAGTAAATTTACTCTAAAGCGGTTGTTTCGGGCATAACATCATCTGTTGATTCTGAAGATAAAGGCATGGAATATCATTAAAATAACAAGGCATATTGTTGAGTGTAATTCATAATTGCCGCTTGCTCAATAAAACCAATTTTCGAGATGGATTTCGCAAAGTAATCAGGTGCAAATATAAATTACAAGACATTTAAACAATAGTTGTAAAGATAATGAAAAATGATCAGTCATCTATTTCCAAAGATGATTCAAATCATATTCAAAATTCTAGTTATGACTCAAATAACGACTTTTCCAATCATGACAAAGGATTGGATAGGCATCATTCCCCTTTTGTTCTTAAAGTAGAAAACGTGTATAAGACATTTGACTCTCCTGCAGGAAGGTTCATAGCACTTAAAAAATTACAAATTTAAAGGCACAATTTAACGTATAAGATGAATTCTCAATGGATTTTTTTATGAAAACCTTACATCTGTCATTCAGACTTAACTTTGGCAACACTATAAAGTCAAAAAAGTAATTAAGACAACTTCGATATTTTTCGTTTGATAAAGGGGATCTAATTGTATTTGAAAACAGTAGATAAGGATCTAATTGCATCTCAGTATCCATTGAGGACGTTATCATTTTTTCCTTATTGTCTATATTACAATAACTCAATTTAAACACTGATATAAATATGGACCGAGTGGGATTAATGACGATAACGGTTCTTTTAAGAGATTCCAATAATTTTTTGGCGAGGATAAATATAAACATTGTATGCATATTCCTATGCGGGTAACCGAAATTAACTATTGGCTGAGAAAGTTTTCAAACCAATAGGTAATACCTTTGGTGGGATTGGACCAAGTTTTATTCACATCTAATTTCCCTAACCGAAGCAAACCTCGACTTGGTATCCCTATCGGCATTATCCATCCTAAAT